>DASYFZ010000245.1:0-2891 GCA_036000295.1 Solirubrobacteraceae bacterium | reverse complement strand
CGTCCAACAGGGTCGGGACCGATGCGCCGAGAAACCCCGCCTGAGAAGCGCCGCCGCCCGCATAGGACGGGTCGTACTGGAAGGCCGGATCGGCTGGATACCCGTGCTCGGTGATCCACAGCGGACCGGTGAAGCCGTCGGCCGCGAAGAACCATCGCCACGCCCCGACGTCGCCCGCCAGCAGGTCGAGCCGGTCGCGCTCGTGGATGTTGGCGATGTCGAACGCGTGCAAGGCATCGGGCCCGGGCGCCGCGAACACCTGCGCGAGCCAGTTCTCGCCGGACAGACCCGAGATCCCGCCGAGCAGCACGTTGGCCTGCGGATCGATCGCCTTGATCGAATCGTGCGCGGTGCGGAGCATCCACGCGTACTGCAGGGGCGTGCCTGAGAAGAAGCTGCCAAGGTCGGGCTCGTTCCAGATCTCCCAGTCGTGGATGGCCGGGTCGGCGCGGCGCACGATCTCCGTGATCTCGGCTCGATAGTCGGCGAGGTCGTCGGTCCCACACAGCGTCATCTGCGAGATGTCGCGCGCGGTCGCGCACGCCGAGATCCACCACGGGATCGTCGTCAGGTCCGCGACGACTCGGAGGTGGTAGGCGTTGGCCAGAGCGACCACCTCGTCCAGGCCAGTGAAGTCCGGCGGCTGCAACGGGTCGTGGAACACCAGCGCGGGCGCGACGTCGAGGCGGATCGCCGAAGCGTGCATCGCGACGGCCTGCGCGAACATCGTCTGCATGAACGGATAGGGGCTGTTCAGCTGCAGCATCGAGTGGGCGCCGATGGGGCTTTCGGCCGCGCTCGCGGCGCCCGCGCTCGCGCCGAGCAATGCGAGGCACAACGAGATCGTGGCCAGAGCGCCTCGACAAGCCGCCGTCCCCCACCCGCGCACCCAAGGGCGATCTACAGCAACACGCACAGCCCCATTCATCGATCCAACCGCTCAGACCTTAACGCGAGGCCCGTGCGAACGGTTAGTTCTCTTACAGAATCGTCACATCATTGACTGAAGCGCGGACTTCAGGCCGTCGAGGTCGGCGGCGCCGAACACCACCCTGTTGCGAGTGGCGACGTACACGAGGTCGAGATCGACGCCGGCCTTGGCGATCGTCCGGGTCAGATCCGCCAACACGCCGGGACGATCTTCGACGTCGACGACCACGACTTCGCGCTCGCGGCTGACTGCGAGGTGCGAGATCGCCAGCGAGTGCCTGGCCGCGCCGGGGTGCGGCACGAGGATGTGCAACTCCGCCCGCTCACCCGATCCGAGGCACGTCGCCGCCGCGATGTTGACACCCGCGTCGCTGATCGCCGCTGCCACGTCCGCCAGCGCACCTGGCACGTTCTCGATGTCGATCACGAGGTCGTAGGCCAAGACGACGGCAGCCTAACCGACGGACTAGGCGGCGCGGGCCGAACGTGGCGCGGCATGCAGCCACTGCTCGATCTCCCGGCGCGGCATTGGCCGCGCGAGGAGGTAGCCCTGGGCAACATCGCAGCCGCAGTCCTGCAGGCTCGCCAGGATCAGATCGGTCTCGACGCCCTCGCCGACGACGCGCAGCTCGAGGTTGTGCCCGAGGTCGACGATCGATCTCACGATCGCGGCGTGCGCCTGGTTGTGCAACATGTCGCCGACGAACGTCCGGTCGATCTTGAGCTCATGGATCGGCAGCGCCGACAGGTAGCCGAGCGATGTCTGCCCGGTGCCGAAGTCGTCAAGGCTGACGCGCACGCCGGCGCCGGCCAGACGCGCGAGGACCTCCGCCGCCCGCTGCGGATCCGACAGCAGCGCCGTCTCGGTCACCTCGATGATCAGCCGGTCCGGCGATACGTCGAGATCGTCGAGCGCTTGCAGGACATCGTTTGCAAACGACGCGCGCCCGATGCTCCGGGCCGAGACGTTGACCGCCACGCACATGTCCCAGCTGCCGGTCGTCAGATCGCGTACATCCGCGAGCGCGGTCCGTAGCACCCAGCGCGTCAGCTTGTCGATCGCGTCCGTCGGCTCTGCCAGGGGCAGGAATTTGTCGGGGTAGAGCAGGCCGTGCGTGGGGTGCTGCCAGCGAACGAGCGCCTCGATCGAGCGCACCCGACCGTCGGCCAGTGTCGCCTGGGGCTGGTAGTGGAGGATCAGCTGTCCCTCGTCGACGGCGCGCCGCAGATCACTGACGAGCGTCAGGCTGTCGGCGTCGTACTCATCGAGCGTCTCGTCGTAACGCGCGACGCCGGCGTGCCTGGCCTTAGCCAGGTACATCGCGACGTCGGCGCGCTGCAGCAGCGTGTCCACGTCGGTGCCGTCCTCGGGCGCGATCACGAAACCCATGCTCGCCTGGACCGACAGCGGGACCCCGTTGATCCCGACCTCGCGATCGATCACCTCGCGCAGGCGCCGCAACGCCGGCTCCGCATCCTCGACGTCGCGCACGATCAGGCCGAACTCATCACCTCCGAGTCGCGCGACCGTGTCGCCCCCGCGCATGCTGGCCGAAAGCCGGGCCGCGAGCTCCCTGAGCAGACAGTCTCCGTTGTGGTGGCCGAGCGTGTCGTTGACCTCCTTGAAGCGGTCGAGGTCGACGATTGCGAGCGCCACGGATTCGTTATTGCGGACCGCGAGGGCCACGGCATCACTGGCTCGCCGATGAAAGAAGGTCCTGTTGGGAAGCTCGGTGAGCATGTCGTGCTCGGCGAGGTACGCGTTCAGCGCCGCTTCTCGGCGAAGGCCACGGCTGACCGAGGCGGTGATCACGACGAGCGCCAGGTACAGCGCCGCCAGCCCCAGGGCAAGGTCCAGGTACAGCTCGTGCAGGCCCGAGGCGATGTCGCGGCTGATCGGCGCGTAGGGCAGGTAGAGCTCGAGGACACCCACGGTCTGGTGACCGGTATGAAGCGGCAGG
>DASYFZ010000221.1:0-2123 GCA_036000295.1 Solirubrobacteraceae bacterium | reverse complement strand
GACGGTGAACGTGGCGGTGCGAATCGCGTCGAGTTCCGCCGAGGTCGGGCCGTCGAGCTCCTCACACGCGGCTACCTCGACCTGGCGCATCGCCTCAAAGCGCGCGTTGTCAGACCAGACCGCGGCCAGCTCGGGCCGTGTGTAACGAGGGATCACTCAGATACTGAGGATACGCGCGGCCAACACGGCAGCGTTGCGCGCGTTGTCGACGCCGACGCAAGCCACCGGGACGCCCGGGGGCATCTGCGAGATCGACAGCAGCGCGTCGAGCCCACCGGCCACGGAAGTCTTGGATGTCAGCGGCACGCCGATCACCGGCAGGTCCGAGTGCGCCGCCACGACCCCGGGCAACGCGGCCGACAGCCCCGCCCCGGCGATGATCACGCGCAGGCCGCGCAGCCGGGCGTTCTTCGCGTAGTCGGCGACGACGTCGGGCTCGCGGTGAGCCGACATCACGCGGACCTCACAGCTGATCCCGCGCTCCGCGAGCTCCTGCTCGGCCCGCTCCATCGCGGGCATGTCGCTCTTGGAGCCCATCACAATCCCCACCAGCGGCGAGTCGACCGCGATGTCCTCGAACTCCGAGGCCGGCTCGGCGTACGTCCCTGCCTCTTGCTCGCTCATGCCCTGACCGCCCGTAGCGCGATGTCGCGCCGCATCTGCTTGCCGTCGAAATCGATCATGTCCGCGGCAGCATATGCAGACTCGCGGGCGGCGGCGGCGTCGCCCCCCAGCGCGGTCACGCCGAGCACACGTCCGCCGGCGGTGACGAACGAGCCGTCGGGGCCGCGCGCGGTGCCCGCGTGGGTGACCCAGACGTCGTCGGGAACCCGGTCCAGGCCGGTGATCCGGTCGCCGCTGGACGAGCTCGCGGGGTAGCCCCGGCTGGCGAGCACGAGCGTCACCGCCGTGTCGGGCGTCCACTCCAACGTCACCCCGCTCAGACCGCCCGGTTCCAGCGCCAGCTCGAACAGCTCGAGCAGGTCGGTGTCCAGCCGCGGCAGGATCGCCTGCGTCTCGGGATCGCCGAAGCGGACATTGAACTCGAGCACGCTGAACCCGTCGGCGGTCATCATCAGGCCCGCGTACAGGACCCCGCGGAAGGGGGTTCCCCGCCGCGCGAGCTCGCGCAGGATGGGCTGATGCACGACCTCGCAGATCTCGGCCGCGCGGTCGGCGTCGACGCCCGGCACCGGCGAGTAGGAGCCCATCCCCCCCGTGTTGGGCCCCTGGTCGTCGTCGAAGATCCGCTTGTAGTCCTGCGCGGAAGCCAGCGGCAGTGCCACCTCGCCGTCGCACAACGCCAGCAGCGACACCTCCTCGCCGACCAGGTGGTCCTCGATCACCACCCGGTCGGTCCCGAACTTGCGCGCGACCAGCAACTCGTCGAGCGCCTCAGCCGCCTGCGCCTCGTCCTGGACGATGATCACGCCCTTGCCGGCCGCCAGGCCGTCGGCCTTGATCACGGCGGGGTAGCGGTCGATCGCCGCCATCCCGGCCTGCGGGTCGGTGACCACGACGTAGCCCGCGGTGGGCACGCCGGCGGCCTCCATCACCTCCTTGCAGAACGCCTTTGAGCCCTCGAGCCTCGCCGCCTCCCGGGTGGGGCCGAAGCACCGGATGCCGGCCGCCGCCAGCGCGTCGGCGAGGCCGGCTACGAGCGGCGCCTCAGGGCCGACCATCACGAGGTCGGCCCGCTCGGACTGCGCCGCCGCCACTAGCGCCTCGACGTCGTCTGCAGCGATGTCCAGGGTCCGGACCTGTTCGGCGATCCCGGCGTTGCCGGGCGCGCAGATCAGGTCGGGCTCCCGGGGCGAGCGCAGCAGCGCGTGCACGATCGCGTGCTCACGCGCGCCCCCGCCGACGATCAAAACGCGCGGAGACGCCTTCACTAGATGGAGCCGATGAAGTCGTCGATCGGGATCGCCGTCAGCGTCAGGTACTTGCCGGTTCCGCGCGAGCCGAGCTCGAGCGAGACGCGCGCGATCGTCTTCTCGTCGGGCGCCTCGACGACGTTCAGGAAGTCGAACTGGCCGAGCGTCGCCCACTGCGCCTTGACCGTGGCGCCGAGCTGCTCGATCTCGCGATTGACCTCTTTGATGCGGCCTGGGTTGTTCTTGATC
>DASYFZ010000151.1:0-3120 GCA_036000295.1 Solirubrobacteraceae bacterium | reverse complement strand
CGTTCGTCGAGCGTCACCTCGAGCCGTGGCTGCACTCGACGTTCGGCTTCTTGCCGATCTTCGGCGCCCAGCAGACGACGGGGCTCAGCGTGTTCACCGCCGGGCTGGTCCTGACCGTGATGGTGATCCCGATCATCGCCGCGCTCAGCCGCGACCTGTTCCTCACCGTCCCGCGCGAGCTAAAAGAGGGAGCGGAGGCGCTCGGAGCGACGCGCTGGGAGGTGATCCGCGGCGTGGTGTTGCCGACGACGGTGTCCGGCGTGGCAGCGGCGACCGTGCTCGGGCTGGGTCGCGCGCTCGGTGAGGCGATCGCCGTATCCCTGGTGATCGGCGACGGCAGCAGGATCCGCCCGTCGGTGTTTGCCACGGGAACGACGCTCGCCAGCAAGATCGCGATCGACTTCCCGAACACGCTGAACAAGCTGCATGCCGCATCGCTGTTCTATCTGGCGCTGATCCTGCTCGTGATCGGCGTCATCACCAGCCTGATCGCTCAGGTGATCGCGAGCCGATTCGACGCAACGCGATTGGTGACCAGGTGAGCGCGATCGTCGACCCCACGGCGCCGCTGACGCCCTCCGGCAACCTGCGCCGCCGTCTGTTCGTCAACCACCTCGTGTCCGGGGCGTCGATCCTCGCGTCTTTCATTGCGGTGGCAGTCCTCGCGCTCGTGACCTATGACGTGGCCAAGCAGGGCGCGAGCGCACTGAGCTGGAGCTTCATCACCAAGAACCCCGTAGGTCTCGCGGGTGGGGGGATCGCCAACGCGATCATCGGGAGCACGCTGATCATCATCTTCGCGACGCTGATCGCGCTCCCCGTCGGGGTCCTTACGGCCCTGTATCTGACCGAGTACGCCAAGCCGAGGTCGCGCCTCGCTCGAGGCCTGCGGACCGCCCTTGACCTGTTGCAGGGGGTCCCCACGATCGTCGTCGGCCTGTTCGTGTTCGGCCTGATGGTCGTGGGAAGCGGCGAGACGGGGTTCGCGGGATCGGTGGCGCTGTCGATCGTGATGCTGCCGCTGGTCGCGCGCTCGAGCCAGGAGGTGCTGCTGCTCGTGCCGGCCACGCTGCGCGAGGCGGCCGACGCGCTTGGGGTAGAGCGCTGGCGGGCGGTCCTGACGGTGGTCCTGCCCGCCGCAGCGGGCGGAATCGTCACCGGTGCGATCCTCGCCGTCGCGCGAGCGGCGGGCGAGACCGCGCCACTCCTGCTGGTCGACTCGCTCGCCAACCCGACCCAGACGCAGCTGCTGATCTTCGGCCATGGGGTTCCAAATATCCCGGTGCTGATCTATACGGCGTCCAACCTCGGTATCCCCGAGGCCCAGGCACGAGCATGGGGCGCCGCGTTCGTCCTGCTGGGACTGATCCTGATCGCCAACATCGGTGCACGGCTCGCGCTCGCGCGTTACCGTGCCCGCCTGGGACAGTGAGAGCACCGGAAGCCGACACCCCCGCCGAGCGCACGGAATCGCAGACGATGCGCACGGAATCCCAGACCGGGCGCACAGAATCCCAGGTCCGCCCGCGGCTGCTGATCCGCGACGAGTCAGGTCGTGCGGCGACGACCGAGGTACCGGCAGTGCCGGCCCCCACGGCCGGGCGCGAGACCGTTTTCGACGTCCGCGACGTGTCTGTCTTCTACGGCACCAAGCGCGCGGTCGGCTGGACAACGCTGAAGATCTACAGGCACCTGATCACGGCGGTGATCGGGCCCTCCGGGTGCGGCAAATCCACGTTCCTGCGAAGCCTCAACCGGATGAACGACTCGATCCCGGGATTCAAGCTCGAGGGCCAGATCCTCTACCACGGTCACGACGTCTACGGCGGCGGCGTCAACCGAGTCGAGGTGCGACGCCGGATCGGCATGGTGTTCCAGAAGCCCAACCCGTTCCCGAAGTCGATCTTCGACAACGTGGCCTGGGCGCCGCGAAACCTGGGCATGAAGTCGGGGCTCAACGAACGCGTCGAGCGGGCGTTGCGTGACTCCGCGCTGTGGGACGAGGTCAAGGACCGGCTCAAGGAGAGCGCGCTCGGGCTCTCCGGCGGCCAGCAGCAGCGCCTGTGCATCGCGCGGGCGATCGCCGTAGAGCCGGACGTCGTGTTGCTCGACGAGCCGGCGTCAGCGCTTGATCCGATCGCCACTGCTTCGATCGAGGAGCTGATGCTCAACCTCAAGCACCGCTACACGATCGTGATCGTCACGCACAACATGCAGCAGGCCGCGCGGGTGGCTGACAGGACGGCGTTCTTCACCCTCGACACTGCCGAGCGCGTCGGCACGCTGGTCGAATACGACGACACGCGGACGATCTTCAACCGTCCCCGCGATACGCGGACGCGCGACTACGTCACCGGGCAGTTCGGCTAGATGGAATCAATCATCAGGGCGCGAAGATCGACCCGGGCTGCACCTGCTGGAGCAGCTGCGAACCGCATTGCCAGCAGAACGCCGCGCTCGGGCTGTGCGGCGCTCCGCACGCCGGGCACGAGCCCGCTGAGCCGGTCTGGTCCATGCGCAGGATCCGCTCGACCTCGCCGAGCTCGGCATCCGCGTCCTGGAGCACCGCCGCACGCTGGACGAGCACATCGACGCGGATCTGGTCGCGGACGGCCATCTCGTATACGAGGCCGCCGAGGTCGAATGTGAGCTCGGCGACCCGCGCGTTGAGCTGATCGCGGCGGCGTCGCAGGTCGATCATCTCCGAGCTGCTCGGAGTGGGCGGCGGGGGCCCGAACGGGGTGCGGCTCGCCTTGCTGCGCGTGATGATGCGCGTGATCGCGCTGTCAGATCGCGCCACGGCTATCTCTCACTGACCGAAGAACGTCCCGGTGAACTTGCCACCCGAGTAGCCGGGCCCGTGTCCCTTGTCGCCCACCTTGGTCGTGGGCGGCGGTAGGTTCTTGGACGAGCCCAGCACCTTGGAGGCGGCCGCCTGGGCCTTTGCGGCCTGCTGCTTGTTGACCCCTGCCGACTTGGTGCTATTGCCCTTCGCCTTCTTCGAGGCCTTGCCCTTTGCCGCTTTAGCCTTGGCGTGCGTCGTCGCCGCGGCGGGGCCGGTGGAGGTGCCGGCGGCGGTGCCGCCGACCGTGATGATCTGCGCCGGAGCGTTCGTGTTCT
>DASYFZ010000097.1:0-2165 GCA_036000295.1 Solirubrobacteraceae bacterium | reverse complement strand
GGCTGGACCGAGATCACGCGGCCACGACGGCCGCGGCTGAACTCGACCGTGCCCGCCGAGCGAGCGAAGATCGTGTCGTCCTTGCCGATCCCGACGCCGTCGCCGGGCTTGAAGCGCGTGCCGCGCTGGCGGACGATGATCTCGCCGCCGGTGACGGTCTCGCCCGCGAACACCTTCACGCCGAGGCGCTTGGCGTTGGAGTCACGGCCGTTGCGCGATGAGCCGAGACCTTTCTTATGCGCCATTTTCGGCCTCCGTGGTGGTTGTGGGCTGCCCAGGCTCGGCCGCAACGGGCTTTGGCGACGAGCTGCGCCGCGACGCCAGCTTGATCTGCGTCACCTCGATGCGGGTCAGCGCCTGGCGATGGCCCGTTCGGCGCTTGTAGCCGCGCTTGGGCTTGAACTTGACCACGCGCAGCTTCGGGCCGCGCTCGTGGGCCAGCACCTTGGCCTGGACCTGGACCTTCGACAGGTCCTCCCCGTCGACGACGTTCGAGCCGTCGACGAACAGCAGCGGCTGCAGCGACAGGGTGCCGTCCTCTTCGACGGGCAGCCGCTCGACGAGGAGCGACTGGCCCTCCTCGACGCGGTACTGCTTTCCACCTGTTTTGACGATCGCATACATGGCTTGCGCTACCAAGGTTAGTCGGACGGCGTGGCAGTCGAGCCTGACTTGGTCCGAGCGCTCGAACGGCGTCGTCCGCCTCTGCGGCCACGACGCCGATTGCCTGATTCTAGCCCGTCGTCGGAGTCTTCGGAATCCGAGTCCCCGACAGCGATCGCGGGCTCGGCGTCGACCAGCGACGCCACCGCCGCGGTGGCGCCTGCATCCTCGATGCGCACGAGGTGCTTCTCCCCCACGTACGGGCCGCCGCCGGTGATCGCAATCAGGTAGCCGTCGACCTTTGCAACGGCGTCGCCGGGGCTGTACATGTGCGGCTCGACGATCTCGACGTGGACCTCCTCGCCCACGCGGAACGGAACCGCCCGTTCCAATACCTCGTCGCGCTTGCCCTCCAAGACGACAGCGAAGTGGTCAAGCGGCAATCCCTCGGATCCCTCGAACCCGAAGTACTTGCCCGTGTCGTGCTCGACCTCGCGCAGGACGCGGGCCTCGCTGCCTGTGAACTCGGCGCTGACGCGGGGGTTCATCTGGATCAGCAACGCCTCTGCCTTGGTCTGCTTGGCGAGGTCGCGCATGCGCCGCTCGAACTCGATCGCGATCGTCTCCTCGGACTTGATCACGCCGCTGCCGTGGCACGTCGGGCATGGCCGGGTCATGATCTCGCGCACGCCGTCGGTGACGTTCTGGCGCGTCATCTCGACCAGTCCGAGCGGCGAGATCTCGACCACGAACGTCTTGGTGCGGTCCTCGTCGAGCGACTTCCGTAGGGACTTCAAAACCGCGTCGCGGTTGCGGGCGCGGGCCATGTCGATGAAGTCGATGACGATGATCCCGCCGATGTCGCGCAGTCGCAGCTGACGCACGACCTCCTCGGCGGCTTCGAGGTTGGTCTTGGTGATCGTGTCCTCAAGCCGTGCGCCCTTGCCGCGGCCGGTGAACGACCCGGAGTTGACGTCGATCACCGTCAGCGCCTCGGCGTAGTCGATCATCAGATAGCCGCCGCTGGGCAGGTCGACCCGGCGCGACAGCGTCGAGTCCAGCACCTCCTCGACGCCGAACGCCTCAAACAGCGGCGTCGGCTCCTCCCACAGCTCCACCTGGTCGACGAGCTCCGGCGCGGTGCGCGAGAAGAACGAGACCAGCCGGTGATGCTGCTTGGGATCGTCGACGATCGCGCGCTCGAATGCCGAGCTGAAGATGTCGCGCACGACGCGCACCGACAGATCGGCCTCCTGGAACACCAACGCCGGCGCGGGAGTCTCTTCGACGCGCTTCTGCAGCACCTCGTTGAGCTTGAACAGGTACACGAGCTCGCGCTCGAGGTCGGCGCGCTTGGCGCCCTGCGCAGCGGTGCGAATGATCGCGCCGGCGCCCTTGAGGTCGAGCTTGGCGGCCTCCTTGCGCAGGCGGTCGCGCTCGCCATCGTCAAGCCGCCGCGAGACGCCGATGCCCTCGCCGTACGGCGCGTAGACCATGTAGCGCCCGGCGATCGTCAGGTCCATCGACAGGCGCGCGCCCTTGGTCTTGAGCGGGTCCTTGAC
>DASYFZ010000065.1:0-3801 GCA_036000295.1 Solirubrobacteraceae bacterium | reverse complement strand
TCGATTCTGGACGCCGGCGCGGAGCGCGTCCGGGCGTTCTGCGAGGGGTCGCGGATTCCGTACGCGCTGCTCGACGACGAGGACAGCGCCTGGCCTGAGGCGGCGGCCGACGCGGTCGAAAGCGTGCTGCGGGGCGGTTAGCGTCTAGCGGAACTCAGGCGCGGCCCAGCCCGGCATGATGTCCGGCAGTCCGTCGCTGACCTTGTCGGGGAAGTTCGGCGCCCGCTTCTCGAGGAACGACGTGACCCCTTCCTGCGCGTCGGCAGACTGGCCCCGGTAGAACATCCCGCGGGAGTCGGCACGGTGGGCGATCATCGGGTGCTCGGCGCCGAGCATCGTCCACATCAGCTTGCGGGCCAGCGCGACCGAGACGGGCGCCGTGTTGTCGGCGATCTCGCGCGCGAGCGCGCGCGCGGCGTCGAGCAGTTCGCCGGCCGGATACACGGCTCGCACGAGCCCGGCCTCGAGCGCTTCCTGGGCTCCGAACACGCGGCCGGTCGCGACCCACTCCATCGCTCGGCTGATCCCGACGGCTCGCGGAAGGAACCAGCTCGAGCATGCCTCGGGGACGATCCCGCGACGGGCGAAGACGAAACCGATCCGGGCCTCCTCCGACGCGAGCCGGACGTCCATCGGCAACGTCATCGTGGCCCCGACTCCGACCGCTGGGCCATTGATCGCAGCGATCACGGGCTTGGTCGACTCGAACACGCGCAGCGTGAACTGGCCGCCACCGTCGCGCGGCACTGGGCCCTCGGCCTCGCGCTCCCGGTAGTCGAACGTGGCGCCGCCTCCGCCGAGGTCGGCGCCGGCACAGAACCCTCTGCCGGCGCCGGTGATGATTACCGCGCGCACGTCGTCATCGGTGTCGGCTGCGTCGAACGCCGAGATGAGCTCGTGTCCCATCTTGCCGGTCCAGGCGTTCAGGCGATCGGGGCGGTTGAGCGTGATCGTGAGCACGCCGTCGTCCACGGCGGTCGTTATCTGCTCGAAGTCCATGTGCGCTCCTCGGTCGTGTGGAGAGCGGATGGTAGGGTCGCGCCGTGGACCCGCGCACGTTCCTGCCCGCACCGGCATTGGCGGTTGGGAGCCCGCCGCGACTGGGCGATCCGGCGCCGGCGCTGCCGGTGGCGCTCGAGCCGGGCCGGCCTGCCGTCGTGGCATTCCTACGTCACACCGGATGTCCGTTCGCCGAGGCGACGCTCCGCGCGATGCGCGCTGCTGCGGCTGCCGATCCTGTCGTCCAGTGGGTCGCCGTCAGTCACGCGGCTGCCGGCCCGACCGACCGCTGGTGCCAAGCGGTCGGTGGCAGCGGCGGTGTGCAGGTGGTGAGCGATTCCAGTCGCCAGACTTACGCGGCCTGGGGACTCGGCCAGACGAGCGTCTCGCATTTCATGGGCCGCAGATCGCTCAGCGCCGTGGGTCGGCTGGCGCGCCAGGGGATTCGTAACACCCACCCGTCAGGCACGCGCTGGCAGTCCGCCGGGACGTTCGCGCTCGATCGCGAGGGGATCTTGCGCTGGCGTCAGCTGCCCGAGCACGCAGGCGATCTTCCCGACCTCGATGCGGCGCGGGTGGCGGTCGCGTGATTGTCGATCGTCTCGACCGGCCGCCGGCCGGTCTCGAGCAGCGGACCGGCTGGGAGGTCAAGCCGGAGGGCGCGTGCCGTGGCGATGTCTGCGTACCGCTCGCGAGCCCGTTCGACCTGCGCGACTTCGCCCGGCGCCTGGGCATGGAGCTCGTGCACGACGAGCCGAACGGGCTGTGGGCGCTCGGCCCAGAATCGGGCGGCCGGGCATTGCACAGCGCGGAGCTGCCGGACATCGTGCTCCCTGACCGCAACGGCGAGGACTTCGCGCTGCGCTCGCTACGGGGCACCAAGGTGTGCATGATCGCCTGGGCTTCGTGGTGAGGCTGTCGCTTCGATCTGCCCGGGTGGCGGAAATTGCGAGAGGAGCTCCATCCAGGGCTCGAGGTGGTGACGGTCGCACTGGACACCGGCGGCGCCGACGCCGCGGGCCCGTGGATTGACCGGGCCCGCGCCACGCACCCGGCGCTGATCGACGCCGCCCATCTGCTCGACGAGCTGCTGGGCATCGTCAACGTGCCGACCGGGGTCTGGATCGACGAGCGGGGGACGATCGTCCGGCCGCCCGAGCCGGCCTTCCCGTGGCGGCCGCGGACGCTGCCCGAGGACGTACTAGCCCAGCTTCCCCCGATCACGGTGCAGCAGCTCGACGAGGCCGGCCGGATGCGCATCGACCCCGAGGCCTACGTCGCGGCGCTGCGCGACTGGGTCGCGCAAGGTCCGCGTTCGCGGCATGCCCTGTCGGCTGACGACGTGATCGCCCGCTCTCGTCCGCGGCCGCCGGAGGAGTCTCGCGCGGCGGCGTGCTTCGATCTCGGCCAGTACCTGCATCGCGGCGGCCATCCCACAGAGGCGGTGCACTGGTTTCGCGAGGCGCATCGCCTCGCGCCCGACAACTGGACGTACAAGCGACAGGCCTGGACGTTCGCCGATCCTCTGCAGGGCCCAACGGCGGAGTACGACTCCGACTGGCTCACCGAGGTTCGAAAGATCGGCGCCGAGAACTACTACCCGGCGGTCGAGCTCTGACCGCGGGTGGCTCCGTTCAACCCCAGCCCACTAATTCGATCGAACAAGTCGGCCAGGATCCGGGCGGTTGCTCCCCAGATCAGGTGATCGTCGACCAGGTAGGTGTCGGTCCTGATCGGAAGTCCGCGGCGGACCAGGCGACGGCGCGCATAGCCGGCGACCAGGTCTGACAGCGATAGCTCGAGCACGTCGGCGACCTCGCCGGCGCTGGGCGTCCACGACCGCCCCGCTTCGATCATGCCCACGAACGGGTACACGGCGTAGCCGGTCGCGATCGTGGGTGTCGGCTGCAGCGCTCCTAGGACCTCGACCGCATCGGCAGGCAGCCCGATCTCCTCCTCTGCCTCCCTCAAGGCCGTCGCCAGCAGGTCGCGTTCCCCCTCGTCATAGCGCCCGCCCGGAAACGAGATCTCGCCCGGGTGGCGGCGAAGGTCATCGCGCCGCCTGGTGAACACGGCGTGGAGCTCGCCGCCCGACGTGTACAGCGGGACGAGCACGGCTGCGTCGGTGCGCCCCTGTACTTCGATCTCGAGCGCATCCTCGACCGACAGCAGGACGCGGCGGATCGAGTCGGTCGTGGAATCCGTGCCAGAAGCCACACGCTGACTATATTCGCGAGGCATGGACGCTCTTCTCGTGATCGACGTCCAGAACGACTTCTGCCCCGGCGGAGCGCTGGCGGTGACCGACGGCGACGCTGTCGTCGAGCCGATCAACCGGCTCGCCGCGCGCTCCCCGTTCGTCGTGGCAACACGCGACTGGCACCCGGCCGACCACGGGTCATTTGCCGACGGCGGCGGGCCGTGGCCGGCGCACTGCGTTCAGGGCACCGACGGTGCCGCGTTGCACCGGGGTGTCGACTCCGAGCAGATCGACGTGATCGTCGACAAGGGCCAGGCGCGCGATCTCGAGGGCTACTCGGGGTTCGAGGACACCGAGCTCGAGCGTCTCCTGCGCGAACACGACGTGGACACCGTCCACGTCGCGGGCCTGGCGCTCGACTACTGCGTCAAGGCGACCGCGCTGGACGCCAAGCGCGCCGGTTTCGACGTGATTGTGCACCGAGATGCGACGCGCGCGGTCGACGTCGAGCCAGGCGACGGCGATCGTGCGGTACAGGAGCTGCGGGCGGCCGGGGTCAAGGTCGTTGACTGAGCTGACCGGGAAGGTCGCGCTCGTCACCG
>DASYFZ010000052.1:0-6491 GCA_036000295.1 Solirubrobacteraceae bacterium | reverse complement strand
GCCGAGCGCACCGCGACCGTCCGCCACTTCGCGCGGATGTTCGTGACCGGTGCCAACCTGACCGTGCCCACGGGGACGATCGTGCTGCGCAAGGGCTACGGCCTGGGCGCGCAGGCGATGGCGGCGGGCGGCTTCAAAGCCCCGCTGTTCGTCGTGGGCTGGCCGACGTCGGAGTTCGGCGGGATGGGCCTCGAGGGAGCCGTCCGGCTGGGGATGCGCCGGGAGCTCGATGCGATCGCCGACCCGGACGAGCGCGAGCGCGTGTTCGAGGCGACCGTCGCCGCCGCCTACGAGCGCGGCCAGGGGATCAACATGGCGGCTTACGGCGAGATCGACGACGTCATCGACCCGGTCGACAGCCGGCGGTGGATCGCGACGCTGCTCGACAAGAACCCGGGCGAGTGGTGGACGCGCGAAGGAAAGCGCCGCCCGAACGTCGACGCCTGGTAACCGGCCGTCAGCCGCAGCGCTGACAGGCGCCGCGCAGCAGCACGTCGTGGCTGTCGATCCGGACGCCGAGACGGTCTGACAATCGATCGATCGCCTGCTCGAGCCCCGGATCGTCGAATGCCACCAACCGGCCGCAACGATCGCAGACCAAGTGATGGTGGTGCTCGCCGTCGGGATGGCTTCGCTCGAACCGCGCCTGCCCGTCGCCGACCTCCAGGCGCTCGGCGAGGCCGTGCTCGACGAGCAGGTCGAGCACGCGGTAGACGCTGGCGCGGCCCGTTGGGCGGCCGCTGGCACGCAGTTCGTCCTCGATTTCGACGGCGCTGAGCGCGCAGGGCTTGGTCGCCAGCAGCTCGATGACGCGCTCGCGAGAGGCGCCGCGCTTGAGTCCCGCCTGCGAGAGCACCGCATGGACATGCTCGCTCCACTCCGTCTGTGCCATCGACTCAAGGCTAGCGCCTCACAACGACATAACAGTAATGAGACTCAATCTCACCTTGTAGTAGGATGGACGTATGCGGCGGGTCATTGTGCTGCTTGGGATCGTCGCCGCGCTCGCGGCGGCCGGCTGCGGCGCGGTCGCGAACGGCGGGCCCGGCTCGGGGACCGTGCGGGTGGTTGCGGCCGAGAACTTCTGGGGGAGCATCGCCTCGCAGCTCGGTGGCGACCGGGCGACCGTGGGCAGCATCATCACTAACCCCAACGAGGACCCCCACTCCTACGAGCCCACCGCGTCGGACGCCCGCCAGCTCGCGAGCGCGCAGCTCGTGATCGACAACGGCGTCGGCTACGACCCGTGGGCCGCGAAGCTGCTGTCGGCAAATCCGGAATCGGGGCGAACGGTGCTGACCGTCGGAGACCTGTTCGGCCTCAAGGAGGGCGACAACCCGCACCGCTGGTATGACCCGGCCAACGTCGAGGCGGTCGCGAACGCGATCACCGCGGACCTGAAGCAGCTCGACCCAAAGCACTCGACGTACTACGACCAGCGGCGGGCGACCTTCGAGAACCAGGACCTGGCGTCGTATCACCGCCTGATCGCGGAGATAAAACAGCGGTACGGCGGGACAGCGGTCGGCGCCTCGGAGAGCATCTTCGCGCTGCAGGCGCCGGCGCTGGGCCTGAACCTGGCGACGCCGTACAGCTTTCTGAAGGCGATCAGCGAAGGGACCGAGGTGTCCGCGCAGGACACGCTCACCGTCCAGCGCCAGCTGTCGGACCACGAGGTCAAGGTCTGGATCTACAACTCGCAGAACGCGACACCGGAGATCCAGCGACTGAACGCGCTGGCTCGCGCAAAGCACATCCCGATCGCCACGATTACCGAGACCCTCTCCCCCGCCAGCGCAAGCTTCGAGCAATGGCAGGTGGGGCAGCTGCAGCGCATCGCCCAGGCCCTGCACCAGGCGACCGGGCGATGACCGTCGTCGAGCTGCGGGGCGCCGGCGTGCGGCTCGGCGGCCGCCGTATATTCGACCACGTCGACCTGACCGTGGAAGCGGGCGAATTCCTCGCCGTGCTCGGACCCAACGGCGCCGGCAAATCGACACTGATGCGCGCGATCCTCGGGCTCGTCCCGCTCGCCGCCGGCAGCGCCACCGTGCTGGGCGGCACGCCCGCCCAGGCCCGCGGGCGGATCGGCTATCTGCCACAGCGAGGCGGGTTTGACCGCGGGACGCGATTGCGGGGCGTGGACCTGGTGCGGCTCGGCGTCGACGGCACGCGTTGGGGCGTGCCGCTCGCACTCTCGACGGCCGCACGGGAGCGTCGGCGCAGCGAGCGCGAGCGCGCAGACCGCGTGATCGAGATGGTCGGCGCCGCGCCGTACGCCCACCGCGCGATCGGCGAGCTGTCGGGCGGCGAGCAGCAGCGGCTGCTGATCGCCCAGGCGCTCGTGCGCAGCCCGCAGCTGCTGATCCTCGACGAGCCGCTTGACAGCCTCGACCTCCCAAACCAGGTCGCGGTCGCGGCGCTGATCCGCAGGATCGCGACCGAGGAGCGAATCTCGGTGATGCTCGTGGCCCACGACGTCAACCCGCTGCTCGGCTACCTCGACCGCGTCGTGTATCTCGGCGGCGGCCGCGCGCTGACCGGGACCGTCGACGAGGTGATCACCGCGCCGAAGCTGACCGCGCTCTACGGGTCGCCCGTCGAAGTACTGCACGCGAACGACGGCAGGCTCGTCGTCGTCGGCCTTCCAGAGGCGCCCCATTACCACGGCCACCGCCACGACGAATGAACCTAAACCCGTCTTTGAGGTTCGACCTGATCGCCGACCTGCGCGAGCTGTTCGCGTTCCCGTTCATGGTCCACGCGCTCGAGGCCGGCACGATCGTCGCGGTGTTCGCCGCCGCGGTCGGCTGGTACATGGTGCTGCGCCGCCAGAGCTTCGCCGGGCACACGCTCTCGCTGATGGCGTTCCCCGGTGCGACCGGCGCGGCCCTGATCGGCCTGCCCGTGTCGCTCGGGTACTACCTCGCGTGCGGCGCGGCCGCGCTCGCGATGGGCCAGACGACGCGCACCTCGACTCGCGGGTTCGGCTCCGAGACGGCCGTGATCGGGACGGTCCAGACCGTCGGACTCGCTGCCGGCTATCTGTTCTTGTCGCTCAACAGCGCGATCCTTTCAGGGACCGAGACGCTGCTGTTCGGCACTTTCCTGGGCGTCACCCAGGTTCAGGTGGTCACGCTGCTGATCATCGCCGTCGTCGCCCTGGCGCTGCTCGCGTTCGGTGCACGGCCGTTGTTGTTCAGCACCGTGGATCGCGAGCTCGCGCGCGCGAGCGGGATCCCGGTGGCGGCGCTGGATGTGCTGTTCCTGCTGCTGCTCGCGCTCGCGGTCGCCGCCACCAGCCAGATCACCGGCGTGCTGCTCGTGTTCGCGGTCCTCGTCGCACCGCCCGCGGCGGCCCAGCAGCTGACGAGCAGGCCGCTGGCCGGGCTGTTGCTGGGGATCGCGTTCGCCCTGCTGGTGGTCTGGCTCGGTCTGGCAGCGGCGTACTTCTCGCCGTGGCCGGTCGGCTTTTACACAACGACGTTCGCGTTCGCCGTATACGTGATCGCACGGCTGATCGGAAGCAGGCGCTGATGTTCGCCCACGCGTTCGTCCGCAACGCCTACCTGGCGGGCACGTTCATCGCGCTGGCCAGCGGCGTAGTCGGGTGGTTCGTCGTCGCCAGGGCGCAGCTGTTCGCCGGGGACGCACTCAGCCACGTCGCGTTCGTCGGCGCGATCGCCGCTGCGGTCGTCGGGGTCGACGAACGGGTGGGGCTGTTCGCTGTGACGCTCGCCGTCGCGGCCGGGCTCGCCGCACTCGACGGGCGGGGGCGCCAGGACGACGCGGCGATCGGGACCGTGTTCGCGTGGATCCTCGGCATCGGGGTGTTGTTGATCGCGCTGCTCGCGACCAGCGACCTAGGTGGCGCCGGAGTGACGACGACCAACGCGCTGTTCGGTTCGATCTACTCGCTGAGCACGGGCGCGTCGTGGCTCGCGGCGGCGATCGCGCTGGGGGTGACGATCGCGGTCGCCGCGGTGACGAGGCCGTTACTGCTGACGACGATTGACGCCGAGCAGGCGGCCGCGCGAGGCGTGCCGGTGAGACTCCTCGGGCTCGGCATCCTGCTGGCGCTCGCGGCGGTGACCGCCGAGGGCACGCAGGCGGTCGGCGCGCTGCTGATCCTGGGGCTGCTGAGCGCACCTGCCGGCGCGGCTCACCGTCTGACCGCCAACCCCTACGCGGGCGTGGTGATCTCGAGCCTGATCGCGGTGGCGGCGACGTGGGGCGGCCTGGCGCTCAGCTACGCGATCTCATCGCTGCCGCCGAGCAGCGCGATCATCGGACTAGCGGCGGTGGCGTTCGCGATCGCGAGCGTGTCAGCCCGAACTCGCAGATAAGGAGGACCGGCGAGCGGCGCGAGCGGGAGTCGTGGCCCGGCCGCCGCCGGTTCCTCTAGGTGCGGGAGGCTCCCGCGAGCGACGAGGCGCACTTCGTCGCAGCCGATTGGTGCCTGACCGACGGCGAGACGCTAAGGACGGCGCGGGGAATGCCTGATCCCAACGTTCGACGCCATTGAGCCCTGGCCCCTCTCGGCATGCGCCGAGCCTATGTCGGCACGTGTCAGTTCTCCGTAAAAACGAAGGTTAGGTGTTCGCTAGCTGTGCCGCGGTGGCCGGCGCCGGACCGATGCGCGCGACCGTCGGCATCGCCGGCAGGGCAACGCGCACCTCGAGGCCACCCGCCTCCGGCGCGACGAGCTCAACGGTGCCGCCGTGGACCTCGGCGACCGAGCGCACGATCGACAGGCCCAGCCCGAAGCCGCCGTAGGAGCGGTCGATACGGCGAAACGGCTCGGTGAGCGTCTGCGCGACGTCCGGTTCGATCCGCGCGCCGCCGTTGCGCACGAGCAGGCGGACCGTCCCGCCTTCGGTTCGGGTCGACACCTCGAGAAAGCCTCCGGGCTCGTTGTGGCGAAGGCCGTTGTCGAGCAGGTTGGCGATCATCCGCTCGAGCAAGCCCGGCTCGCCCCGGACCCACGCGGGGTCGAGGTGGTCGACGACGCGGACGCCGGCGTCGTGGGAGCGCCGCATCAGGTCGGTGATGCAGTCGGCCGCGAGCGAGGACAGGTCCACCGGCTCGTCGCGGCCGGTGGCGGCCTCGGACCGCGCGAGCATCAGCAGGCTCTCGATCAGCCGCTCGCAGCGGTCGACGGTCTCCCTGACGGCCTCACCCATCTGGCGTAGGTCGTCGGTGCTCGCGTCCGGGTCGGCCAGGGCGACGTCGACCTCCGTGCGCATGATCGCCAGTGGCGTTCGCAGCTCATGCGAGGCATTGGCGACGAAGTGGCGCTGGCTGGCAAACGCGCCGTCGAGCCGGCCGAGCATTCCGTCGAAGGTGTCGGCGAGCTCTTTGAGCTCGTCGGCGGGGCCGCTCAGGCTGATCCGCTCGCCCAGGTTTTCCCCCGACACGCGACGAGCCGTCGCCGTGATCTCGCGCAGCGGCGCCAGCGCCCGCCCGGCGAGCAGCCAGCCGGCGCCGACCGACACCATCGTCATCGCGCCGAGCGCGACCAGGTACTCGACCAGCAGCCGGTGCAGCGCGCTCGACACAAGCTGGTTGTGAAGCTCGCGGGCGATCGCCAGCTCGCGCTGAGTGGCTGGGAACCGTGGCTGGAACGCCGTCGACAGGTGGAGCTCCTGCAGGCGATCGCGCAGCGCGACGCCGCCGATGTTGTGGCGCACGAGCGCGTAGCCGATCGTCAGCAGCACCGCGCCGGTGACGAGGAACACGGTGCCGTACAGCAGCGTCAGGCGCAGGCGAACCGTCGGCGCCGGACCGGGCAAGCGCAGCCGCGACAGCAGGCCGCGGGCCTGTGCTGTCTTAGGGCGCTTTGCCATCACTTCATCCTGTAGCCGACGCCGATCACCGTTTCCACCACAGGTGGATCACCGAGCTTACGCCGCAGAGTCATGATCGTCATCCGAACGACATTGGTGAAGGGGTCGATGTGCTCGTCCCACACACGTTCGAGCAGGTCCTCGGCCGAGACGGTCGCGCCGCCGGCGCCCATCAGCACCTGGAGCACGGCGAACTCCTTGCGCGCGAGGTCCACCGGCTGGCCGCGGCGGGTGACCTGGCGGCGGGCCGGGTCGAGCTCGATGTCTCCGTGCGCGAGGACCGGCGGACGCGACGGCGTCGAGCGCCGCGCCAGGGCGTGGATGCGCGCGACCAGCTCGGCGAACCGGAACGGCTTTGGCAAGTAGTCGTCGGCGCCGAGCGACAATCCCTCGACGAGGTCCTCGAGTGCCCCGGCGGCCGTGAGCATCAAGATCCCGGTCTCCGGGCGCTCGCCGCGGACGGCCCGGCAGACGTCGTCGCCGTGCATGCCGGGGAGGTCGCGGTCGAGCACGAGCACGTCGTAGCGGACGACGCGCGCCTTGACCAGCGCGTCGGTTCCGTCGGGCGCCAGGTCAACCGCCATCCCCTCGCGTCGAAGGCCCCGAGCGATCGCTTCGGCAAGCCTTCGCTCATCCTCTGCGATC
>DASYFZ010000030.1:0-2608 GCA_036000295.1 Solirubrobacteraceae bacterium | reverse complement strand
ATCCAGGGGCAACTCGCGTCTCTCAGCACCGCCTTTGACCCGTCGCCCGCCGCGACGGCTCCGCCGAGCAGCAGCACGCCGAGCACGGGCTCTCCCGGGCAGACGTTCGCCGCCACGCTGCAGCAGGCCCAGGGCGTCGGGGCCCCCACGGGCTTGGTCGGCACGAGCAGCCCCCTGCCGGCGGGCGCCTCGGGCCAGATGACGACCGGGCAGCAGCAGTTCGCCTCCAGGCTGGCGGCCGACACCGGGCTTGACCCGGGCGTCGTGTCAGCGTGGCTGCTCGCCGAGGAGAACGGAAGCGCCGCCAGCTCGCGTCAGGCCGCCAACAACAACGACTGGCTGAACATCGGCTACACCGACAGCGGAACCTACGGCTCCAGCGACTCGATCTGGAGCGATCCGACGGCGGCAGCGGATGCGACTGCGGGCTGGTTGAAGGGGCAGAACACGATTCCCGGCTACGGTACGGCGAGCGGCGGCATCCAGGCGATCCTCAGCACCGCGGGCCAGACGCCGCAGGCTCAGATCGCCGCCATCCAGAACTCCGGCTGGGCGTCAAGCCGCTACCCGAGCCTTCCCGGCCTGTACTCGTCGCTCGCGGGCTAGAACAGGTGCTCTTGGCCCGGGATGTGGCCCTCGCGGCGGCTGCCCGGAGTCCGCTGGCCCAGCGCCTCGGCGACATCGCGCGCGATCGCCCCTTCTGAGCGCGAAGCCACTACCGGGTCGTCGATGCCCTCAACGTGAACGAGCGTGCGGCGCCCATCGCCGCGATCCGGTCCCTCGAGCGGGACCAGCGCGTAGATCCTGTCGGCACGGACGAACTTGCCGTATCCGAGCGCAACCATCTGCGGGACTCCGCGCGCCATTTCAGACGAGGATCGTACGCAGCCACTCGGCGGTCCGGGCGACTCCGTCGGAGAGCTCGACCTGCGCCTCCCACCCGAGCAGGCGACGGGCCTTTTCGACCGATGGCCAGCGACGCTGCACGTCGACCGGGTAGGTCGGCAGATGCTCGAGCTCGAACTCGTCCGGCGGCTTGCCACAGGCCTCCCAGATCTGACGCGCGATCTCGGCGACGGTCAACTCCTCGCCGGCCGAGATGTTGAAGTCCTCGTTGAGCGCAGCCGGATGACGCAGCGCGGTGACGATGCCGTCGGCGATGTCGTCGACGAACGTCAGCGTGCGCGTCTGCTCGCCCGAGCCGAAGATCTGCAGCGGCGCCTGCCCAGCCAGCACCTTCTTGATCAGATCCGGTACCAGGTGCGCGATGCCGGGTTCGTCGTCGGGGACCTCGCCAGGCCCGTAGGCGTTGAACGGCCTGCAGATCGTGTACGGGAGCCCGTGCTCCTCGTGCGCGGCGGTCGTGAACACCTCGCCCGTGAGCTTCGAGAACCCGTAGGCCGACCGCGGCGTGGGGCACGCGTCGACGTGCTCCTCGGTCGTCGGAAACTCGGTGGCACGTTCGAACACCATGCTCGAGGAGACGTACAGGAAGCGCTCGAGGTCCTGCTCGAGCGCCACGTGGAAGATCGCCGTGTAGAGGTCGGCGTTGACCTCGCTGAGCGTGTAGGGAAGCTTGTGGAAGTTCGCGATGCCGCCGACGATCGCGGCGAGGTGCACGACGCCGTCGCAGCCCGCGATCGCCTCGCGCGCGTTCCCGACGTCCCTCAGATCGGCCGTGTGAATCTCGCACGCCGACGACATCCACGCAGGCGCATCGCGCTGGTCGGAGACTCTGACCTCCAGGTCGGGCTCGGCTAGTAGCCGACGCACCACGGCGGCGCCGATTGTTCCCACCCCGCCTGTCACGAGCACCTGCCGCATCAGCCTCGACAGGGTATAGATCTGGTCAGGTCTGGTCGTGTGTTCGGTCTCACAGACCCAACTGGGGTGTGACGCGCGTGCGCGAGGGTAGCCTCGGTCCGCGATGTCTAGCGGCGACGACAGGGACGCGTCGGTCAACGGCGGCAGCAAGGATGCTGATCCGTTCGAGCTAGGCAACCGCCACGCCGAGCGCGGCGAGATGGATCAGGCCGAGGAGGCCTACCGCCGCGCCGACGAGAACGGGCACGGGACCGCCGCCGCGTACGCCGGTGTGTTCGCGGAGGCCCGAGGCGATTTCGACGAGGCGCAGGACGCATACCGCCGGGCCGACGAGCGCGGCGACGGGTTCGGCGCGCTGCGGCTGGGACTCCTGTCGGCGGCACGCGGCGACTGGGATGAGGCAAAGGACGCCTACGCACGTGCGGACGAGCGCGGCCACGAACAACCTCCCTTCGACCCCAGAAGCCTTCGGTCCAAGCGCCCGACGCCCGAGGGCCAGCCCGTGGCGGTCGCCGACGGCCGCCCCGCATTCGCGAACCCGGTGCTGATCGGGGCAGTCACGGTGCTGATCGCAATCATCGCCGTGTTCCTCGCCTACAACGCCAACACCGGGCTGCCGTTCGTGCCGACCAAGGAACTGAGGGTTGACATTGCCAACGGCTCCAACCTGGTCGTCGGCAACGACGTGCGATCGGGCGGCTTCCGAGTCGGCGTGATCAGCGACATGAAGCCGGTCCGGCTTCCCAACGGTCAGATCGGCGCCCAGTTGATCGTGCACCTGGAC
>DASYFZ010000729.1:0-3904 GCA_036000295.1 Solirubrobacteraceae bacterium | reverse complement strand
ATGTCGTAGGCCTTGAAGATCTCTGGGTTGGCGATAGTGCCCACCGCGCCCGGATGCTACCCGCCGGCCCTCTGATTGGATAATCCGCGGCGTGAACGGCCCCGCTAAGCCGACGGTCGCGATCCTCTGCGGAGGCAGGGGCACCCGGTTGCAGGAACACACCCAGTCGATCCCCAAGCCGCTGGTCGAGATCGGCGGGCGCCCGATTGTCTGGCACGTGATCCAGATCTACATCGCGCAGGGCTTCCACAGCTTCCTGCTGCTGACCGGGTACCGAGGCGACCAGATCGAGTCGTTCGTCGGAGCTCAGAATTGGCCCGCCGGAGTCGACGTCAGATGCCTGGATACCGGCCAGGACACCCCCACCGGCGGGCGGTTGCACCGTGCCGCGGCGGTGTTGGGCGACGCCACGTTCTGCGCCACGTACGCGGACGGGGTGGCCGACATCGACCTCGACGCGCTGCTGGCCCACCACTCAGGCCACGACGGCAAGGCGACGATCACGGTGGTCCGCCCGCGCCTGCAGTTCGGCGTCGCGCAGCTCAACGGCGACGGGGTGGTTCGCGGCTTCGAGGAGAAACCGCGAAGCGAGCACTGGGTCAACGGAGGCTTCTTCTGCTTTGAGACGTCCGCGCTCGGGGTTTTCGAGGCCGACAGCGTGCTCGAGCGCGAACCGCTGGAGCGGCTGGCCGCCGCCGGCGACCTGCGCGCGTACCGCCACGAAGGCTTCTGGGACTGCATGGACACATACAAGGACGCGGTTGAGCTCAACGACCTGTGGGCGCAGGGAAACGCCCCCTGGAAGCTCTGGGACTAGGCGCCTTGGCGGGCGGGTTCTAGACTCTTGAGTGATGTCCGGACACTCCAAATGGCACTCGATCAAGCACAAGAAGGCCGTAGTCGACGCTCGCCGCGGCCAGCACTTCACCAAGCTCGCACGGGCGATCACCGTCGCGGCACGTGAAGGCGGCGGCGATCCCGACGGGAACCCGTCGCTGGCGCTCGCCGTCCAGAAGGCGCGCGATGCCTCGATGCCCAAGGACAACATCGAGCGCGCAATCGCCAAGGGAACCGGCGAGGGCGTCGATGCCGATCAGATCGAGACCGTGCTCTACGAGGGCTACGGGCCCGGGGGTGTCGCGCTGCTGATCGAGGCGCTTACCGACAACCGCAACCGCACCAGCGCCGACGTTCGGCACCTGCTCTCAAAGCACGGCGGCAACCTCGGCGAGCCGGGGTCGGTTTCGTACCTGTTCGACAAGCGTGGCGTGATCGTCGTCGACGCAGGCCGTTACGACGAGGAAGACCTGATGCCCGCGATCGATGCGGGCGCGGAGGACATCTCGCGCGACGACGACGTGTTCGAGGTGATCACCGAGCCCTCCGACCTCGTGCCGGTGCGTGAAGCGCTTCGCGAGGCGGGGGTCGAGTTCGAGAGCGCCGACATGACCCAGCGGCCGAAGTCCCGGGTCCCGCTCGAAGAGGCAGACGCGGCCAAGCTGCTGAAGCTGATCGACGCGCTGGAGGAGTCAGACGACGTGGGAGCCGTGCACGCTAACTTCGACGTCGACGCGTCGGTGTTGGAGCGGATCGCCTCTTAGGCTTCTTACGCCGCACTTCTCCGCGCCCGCTACCCTCTCGCCCCGTTATGAAGATGAAACGAACCCTAGGTACGTCCTTGGCGCTCGTGCTCGTTGCCGGCGTGAGCGCCTGCGGCTCGAGCTCCTCCCAGGCGCCCGGCGTCGAACAGGCTCCCTCAGGGGGAGCGACGCAGGCGTCGATCCCGACAACCCCCAAGCCGCCTCCGGCGCTGGCCACGAAGCCGGTGGTCACCGTTCCGAAGACCTCGCCGCCGACCACGCTCGTGGTCAAGGACCTGGTCCAGGGCACCGGCGCCACGGCCACCCAGGGCAAGTCGGTCACCGTCAACTACGTCGGCGTCCTGTACAAGGGCGGCAAGGAGTTCGACTCCTCGTGGTCGCGCAACCAGCCGTTCACGACATCGCTCGCCGCCGGAAGCGTGATCAACGGCTGGGTACGGGGGATCCAGGGAATGAAGGTTGGCGGCCGCCGCGAGCTGATCATCCCGCCGAGCCTCGGTTACGGCAAGGCGGGCAGCCCACCGACGATTCCGCCTAACTCGACGCTCGTTTTCGTCGTCGACCTTCTTTCCGTTCAGTAGCGTCGCCGGCGTCGGCGCCATCGTCGGGGCGCCGAGCGCGGTATAGCGGCACGGGCGATGACAGGCCCTTGAGCTTGTGACGTCCGGCCGACGACCAGTGAAAGTCGTCCCGGGCCGCGTCGCGCACCTCCTTGGTGCACAGGACGCTGCCCGGGCGCGCCGCCCCGGTGACCCGGCTGGCGACGTTCACTGCGTGTCCGTAGAAGTCGCCGGCCCGCGCCAGCGCCGGCCCCACGGCGACGCCGGCCCGCAACGCGGGAAGCTCGGCCTGCTCGGCGCTGTCGAGCAACGTCAGCGCGACATCCACCAGCGAGCCTGGGTCGGAGCTGACGAACATCGCCGCGTCGCCGATCGTCTTGACGAGGCGCACCGGCGGCTTGGCGACCCTGGTCGCCAGCTCGCCGAGCTTCACCGCGACGCTTCCGAGCTCGCCCGGCTCGACTTCGCCTCCCAACCGCGTGAAGCCCACGATGTCCGCAAAGCACACGGCCATCTCCTGCGCGCCGCCGACCTGGCCGGCCTCGCGCTCGGCGCGGCCGAGGATCCCGCGCCGTACGGCCTCGCGCAGGTGGGCGCTGAACGCGCCCTCCAGCACCGGCGCGAGCTGCGGGGCGAGCTCCTGTGCCAGTCCCGCAAATCGCAGCGCCACGTCCTGTTCGCTGTCGCCCGGCGCGAGGAACGTATCGACGAACGCCCCGGTGGTAGTGGCCGCCAACCGCGACATCGATTCGCCCAGCACGCGCGTGATCTCAGCGATCTCCTGCTCGCCGAACCCCGCGTCGAGGAAGGTCCGCAGCGATCTGGCGGCCTCCACGTCGGCGTCTGAGAACACGCGGTCGCCCTCCTCGGGGATCGGCAGGCCGAGCAGCCCACGGACCCGCCGCACCATGTCGGCTTCGAGCCCGCTTCGCTTTTCGACCTCGGCCGCCGTGTAGCGGCCTCCGAGGACCCGCTCGACCGGCAGCAGCGCGAGCCGGTCCTCGGCCACGGCTGCCTTCAGCTCGTCGAGTCCGATGCCCTCGTCGATCAGCCTCTCAAGCAGCTGCCGGCGGGCGTCGCGATCGGCACCCTCCAGCCCGTCAAGCAAGCCCTCCTGCTCGAAGTCCATGCGCAACATCGTCGCGCAAAGTCAGCCGCGTCGAGCCGCCGGAAGCGGGTCTTTCCGGACGGTCCGCTAGCATCATCCGCCCTCGCGGGCCTTTCATCCGGCAGCATGCAGCGCCGCCGGCTGTGCCCGCCCAGGCCCGCCACACGAACGCAACTGTCCCATGCTCTCGATCCTGATGCCCGTCTACAACGAGCGCGAGCGCGTCGAGCGCGCGATCGCCGAGGTGCTCGCGACCGATCTGCCCGACGAGTTCGAGCTGATCGTGGTCGACGACGGCTCGACCGATGGCACGAGCGAGATCCTGCGAAACGGCCAATGGGACGAGCGGGTGCGGCTGTTCGCGCACGACCACAACCAGGGCAAGGGCGTGGCGGTCCGGACCGGCCTCGAGCAGGCCCGCGGCGAGTACTCGGCGATCTTCGACGCCGACCTCGAGTACGACGCCGGCGATCTGGGCTTGCTGATGCCGCCCTTGATGGACGGCCGTACCAACGCCGCCTTCGGCGTGCGAGCGTTCGACGGCTACACGAGCCACTCGTTCCTGTTCGTGATGGGGAACAAGGGCGTTACGCTCGCCTGCAACGTCCTGTTCAACGTGTACCTGCACGACATCA
>DASYFZ010000709.1:0-3177 GCA_036000295.1 Solirubrobacteraceae bacterium | reverse complement strand
CACCGCGTCGAAGATGCGGTCGATCGTCTCTGAGTCGAAGCCCTGCTCCTCAAGTCGCTCGCGAGCGGACGCCGCGACGAGCTCCTGGGCGCACGGGCAGGCGGTCATTCCCTGGGCCGTCACGCCGATCAGGCGGCGCGTCCCGGCCTCGGTGCAGATCGCCGAGCCGTGCAGCGTGTAGATCTCCTGGGTCTGGATTCCGGACACGGGCGCGGGCTTGTGCTCGGGGAAGCGCGCCTCGACGTTGACCTCCGCGCGGCGCGCGCCCTGGCGCGTTCGCACGAGCTGCGCGATCTGTTCGGCGAGCGTCTCGACCTTGAACGTCGCCTCGCCCAGCACGACCTCGCCGATCGCGTCGTTGACGCCCTCCTCGAAGCGCGACATGTGCGCGCCCTTCTGGCTCGGGCCCAGGTCGACGACGCATTCAAAGCGCGCCGAGAACAGCTGCTCGCTGCCGTTGTGCCGGATGCGGATCACCTTCTCGACGTCGGTCACGCCCACGCGCGAGAGGCCGAGCTGCACGGTCGGCAGCTGCGATTGCACGTCCACCATCGATGCTTGTGAGGATGTGAATGAAGTCATGGCTCAGGCCTAAAGGGTAGAGCCCGGGGACTCCTGGCCTTTTGGCGCACTGGACAAGCGCGCGGATTGTGGTATCACTCGGAACCATTAGGAGAGTTTGAGAGGGAGTTGACCGGTAGTGATCCGGCTCTCTAATACGACGGGGAGGAGCTCAGGGGCTGTGAGCGAAGAGGGAATCCTGTTGGCGGACGAAGCTCCGATCACGGAGCTCGAAGAGCTGCGGCCGCTGATCGCCGAAGGGCAGGAACGGGGCTTTTTGACATTCGGGCAGATCGAGGCCTGCCTGGAGGAAGTCGAGGTCACCAAGGAGCAGCTCCAGGAGCTGCACTCCTACCTCGAGGAGCAGGGCATCGACGTCGTCGAGGCCGACGGCAAGCCGCTGAAGCGAGATGCGGGCGGCGGCGACAACGCCGGCGCGGTGCAGTCGCAGTCCGAGGAGCGCAAGAAGCTCGAGATCGACCTCACCGTCGAGCCGAGCCTCGACTCCCTGCGGCTTTACCTCCGGTCGATCGGGCGCGTCGAGCTGCTCACCGCCGAGCAGGAAGTGACGCTCGCCCGGCGCATCGAGCGCGGCGACATGGACGCCAAGCAGCAGATGATCGAGGCCAACCTGCGTCTTGTCGTATCGATCGCCAAGAGCTACCTCGGGCGCGGGCTGACGTTCCTTGACTTGATCCAGGAGGGCTCGATGGGCCTGATCCGCGCGGTCGAGAAGTTCGACTACCGCCGCGGCTACAAGTTCTCCACGTACGCGACCTGGTGGATCCGCCAGGCGGTCACGCGCGCGATCGCCGACAAGGGCCGGACGATCCGTATTCCGGTGCACATGGTCGAGAAGCTCAACAAGGTCATCCACGTCGAACGCCAGCTCGTACAGCAGCTCGGACGCGAGCCCACGCCGGCGGAGATCGCCAACGAGCTCGAGACCAGCGTCCGCGAGGTGCGCGACGTCCTGCGCATGGCGCAGCAGCCGATCTCGCTCGAGAAGCCGATCGGCGAGGAGGAGGAATCCGAGCTGGGCGACTTCGTCGAGGACCAGACGGCAGAGTCGCCGTTCGAGCTCGCCGCCGAGCGGCTGCGCCGCGAGAACCTCCGCCGTGCCCTGGCCGCGCTGCCCGAGCGCGAGCGCGAGGTGATCGAGATGCGGTTCGGGCTGACCGGTGAGCGCCCCTACACGCTCGAAGAGGTCGGCCGTGCGTTCAACGTCACCCGCGAGCGCATCCGGCAGATCGAGAACCACACGCTCAAGAAGCTCGAGGCGCTGCCCGAGGCGCAGCGTCTGCGCGACGCCTCCTGAGCGACGCGCGTTGCTCTGAGTACCTAGAATCGCGTTTCGCGCGGCGGGGTTCCCGAGCGGTCAAAGGGAGCAGACTGTAAATCTGCCGGCTCAGCCTTCGCAGGTTCGAATCCTGCCCCCGCCACTAATTCGTTTCGTATCCTCCGGGCCTCATGGGCTCTGACGAGGGGCACATCGACGGGGCGATCCAGGGTCCCGCGGAAGCCGATCGCCTCGCGAGACTGCGTCGCGCTGCGCTGCGGTTCGACAGCGGGGCAGGGCTGCTCGCGGCCGCGCGCGGACTGCGCCGGCGTCTGCCCGGCGACGAGCGCTTCGGCGACCCGTTGTCGACCGCGGGCGATGCGCCGTTCCACCTGATCGCGCGCAGCGTCTCGTCGCTGCGGCCCGAACGCGAGAGCGTGGTCAAGGAGCTCGGCCTTGCGGGGCTGCAGGTGTGGCAGTCGCTGTCGGAGAGCGCCGGCCGCGGCGCCGGCAAGGACGAGCTGGCGCTGCTGTTCACCGACCTCGTCGGCTTCTCGAGCTGGGCACTCGGCGCCGGCGACGCGGCGGTGCTGTCTCTGCTGCGCGAGGTCGGTGTTGTCGTCGAGACGGCCGTTGTCTCGCATGACGGGCGGATCGTCAAGCGACTCGGGGATGGGCTGATGGCGACGTTCCTGAGCGTCCGGGACGCGGTCGAGGCGGCGTTGGATGCGCACGATGCTCTGAGTCGAGTGGTGGTCGACGACTACCGGCCACGGATGCGCGCGGGGGTGCACTGGGGTCGGCCGCGGCCGCTCGGTGGCGACTACCTCGGCGTCGACGTCAACATCGCCGCCCGGGTTGCGGACGCCGCTAAGGCCGACCAGGTGCTGGTGTCCGAGGTGGCTTTGTCGCGTGTGGATTTGGATGCGTTGACTGTCGGTCGGTCGCGGCGGCTGAAGGCCCAGGGTGCGCCGCGTGGGCTGCGCGTCGTCGAGGTCTCTCGGTAGCCCGGGAAATAAGGTCACATGGCGTGGGGTCGGTCCGCGCGTTCGACTTTGTTCCCGCTGGGCGGGGGGTTCGTCACACGGGTGAAGCGGTTCGCCGCGCCTGCGACGTTGTTCCCGCTTCGCTGCCTTGGGAGCGGCGCTGCAGCCTCGCCGCACCTCGCTCGGACGCGCTACGCTGCGGCGCAGCGCCCTCTTAGCTCAGCTGGTAGAGCACTTCCATGGTAAGGAAGGGGTCGACGGTTCGAGTCCGTCAGAGGGCTTTGCCTGCAAATCGAGGGGTTTTCACTGACCGGTGCAGGGCGGATTTCTGCGGCGTCCGGCCACTTTCCG
>DASYFZ010000111.1:0-9985 GCA_036000295.1 Solirubrobacteraceae bacterium | reverse complement strand
CCGCCGCGATCCGCAGGTCACAGGCCAGCGCCAGCTCGAGCCCGCCGCCGATCGTGTGCCCGTTGAGGGCGGCGAGCGTCGGGTACCGGTAGGTCTCGATCGCAGCGAGCGCCGCAGCGAACGGGTGGGCGACGAGCCGCTCGGCCTCGTCGGCGAACCCCGACGTCGGCAGAGCGCCGATGTCGTAGCCGGCCGAGAACGTCGTCTGCTCGCCGGTGATGATCACGCAACGCGCGTCGAGCGTGCCCATCAGGCTCGTGAAGCTGTTGAGGATCGCGTGATCGAGCGCGCCGCGCTTGGCCGGGTTGGAGATCGTCAGCCGCACGACGCCGGGCGCCGGCTCGTCCGCCAACAGCCGGCCGCCGCCGCCGGCGCCGGCCGAGGGGGAGCTACTCGAGGACAACGAGCGTGTCGCCCTCGGAGACCGACTGTCCCTCCTCGCACCGGATCTCCTTGACCACGCCGGGATCCTCGGCCTCCACCGGCATCTCCATCTTCATCGACTCGAGGATCACGACGGTGTCCCCTTCGTCGACGTTGTCTCCGACCTCGACTTCGATCTTCCACACGGTCCCTGTGATGTGGGCTTCGACGTCGGGCAACTCAGTGCATCCTCCTGTGCGCGGGCATGGTTGGCGCCAGGATACGCGGAGCGCTCAACCCGCCGACGACCGGCTAGTACCCGGGCGGCAGCGGCCCCGCCGGACAGGGCAGCGAGGTACGGCTGGGAGTCGGCTTCGGGTGCTTGGAGCCAAACGTGTAGCTCAAGCGGCCGAACGCCTTGTGCTTGCGTCCGGGGCAGCTCTTTGGACGCGACAGCGTGATCTTCACGGGGAACGACTGGGTGCGACCGGACGCGCAGTCCGGGTTGCACTTGTTGACCAGGTAGACGCCCGACGCCTTGGCCTGGGTGGACGACCACGAGGTCCATTTGAGCTTGGACACTCTGACCGTCCCGTCGCCGCACGCGACCGTGATCTGCTTGGGCTTGTAGGTCTCCCGCAGGCAGGTGATCGCGTAGACCGTCTTGGGTCCCGGAGCCGCCAGCGCGACCGCGGGCACCGCCAACAGGCCGGCGATCAAGCAGGTTCGGAGCAGCCGTCCGATGTTGTGCATTACCTCATCTCCTTTACGCGACTTTCACCAGTTTCCGGGATCCGTCCGGGCGGACCGCTTGACTGCGCGGGGTCGTGCCTCTTTGATCGTTGACGGAGGACGGATGGAGAGCAAGAGCATCTTCATCAGCTCGTTGTCGCGGCGCCAGCTAGCACGGCGCCGGCCGTCCCGGCATCCACTCCGGGCCGACCGGCTGATGCTTGTGGTGCTCGTATCGATGGCGATTGTTGCTGTCGCCACCGCGCGCGGGTTGATCTAACCCAGACAAATCCCGGCGACTTATCCGAACGTCGAGGGGTCGGGTCCGATGCGTCCGTCTCCGGAATCGAGTTGCGCGATCGCGCGCATGTCGTCATCGGACAGCTCGAAGTCGGAGATCTGGAAGTTCTCTTCGATCCGCTCCGGCGTGGCCGACTTGGGGATCACGACGTTGCCGAGCTGGATGTGCCAGCGCAGGATCACCTGTGCCGGAGTCCGGTCGTTTGTGGATGCGATCTCGGAGATCGTCTCGTCGTCGAGCAGCTCACCCTGACCCAGCGGGCTCCACGCCTCGGTGAGAATGCCGTGCTTGGCGTGCTCGCGCCGCAACTCCGACTGCTGGAAGCGGGGATGCAGCTCGATCTGGTTGACCGCCGGCGGCACGCCGGTCGCGTCGATGATCGCCTCGATGTCCTGCACGCGGAAGTTCGAGACGCCGATCGAGCGGGCGCGCCCATCCTGCTTGGCCTCGGTGAACGCCTGCCAGGTCTCGACGAACTTGCCGTCGGACGGCCGCGGCCAGTGGATCAGGTACAGGTCCACGTAGTCCATCGAGAGCTTGTTCAGGCTCTCGTCCAGCGCGCGCAGGGCCTGGTCGTGGCCGTGGCTGTCGTTGGCGAGCTTGGTTGTGATGAACACCTGTTCACGGGCCAGGCCGCTGTCGGCGATCGCCTCGCCGACGCCCTCCTCGTTCTTGTACGCGGCCGCGGTGTCAATCGAGCGATAGCCGGTTCGCAGCGCGTGCTTCACGACGTCTGCCGTGTCCTTCGGCGGAACCTGGAACACGCCGAAGCCGAGCTGTGGAATGTGTTGGCCGTCGTTGACGTCTAGATATGGGATCGATGCCGTATTTGCTTGAGTCGTCATACAGATCTCCTTCCCATCGTCGGCCGCAGGAAACAAACCGGTGGCGTAGGCTGACCACGTGGCACTGGACGAGGGTGAGCTTGACATGGACCTGCTCGCAGCGACGCTGCGCGCGGACTCAAGCGATGTCAACGCGTTCGTCGAGAGCCTTGCGGCCAAGCTCGAGGATGCCGTGCCGGACCGGACGCGCGTGGAACGACGACGGGCCGGTCTGCTCGGCCCAAAGCATGTGCGGCGAATCGCGCTCGATGCCGGGTCGACCCGGCTGGAGCTGCTGCGTGACGAGGGCGGCGCGGTGCAGACGCGTTGTTCGCGGCTGTCGGGCGGGATCGTGCTGAAGACCGAGCCGCTCGAGACCGACGCATGGATCGCAGCGCTGGGCGAGGTACTGGCTGCCGAGGCAGGACGAAACGAACGAACGCGGCGGGCGCTCGAGCGCCTGCTCATGAACTAGGAGAGACAACGATGGGTTTCCTCAGGCGCGATGACGACGACTCTCAGCAGGCAGCACCCGAGCAGCAGCAGCCTGTAGCCGTCGACGATGGGCCGGCCGAGGCGCCGCATGCCGCCGCTTACGAGGCGGGGTCGCTGGCGGGCATCCCGGAATCGGGGCGCGAGCGGATCGAGCGGATGAAGAAGGACGTCGAGCGCGGCTTCTTCACAAGCGACCTCTCGATCAACGAGTTCCTGCTGGTCAAGCAGTCCGGATTTGAGCCACTGGGGCTTGTGCTGGGCAGCTCGATCTACCACATCGGTTTTCAGCAGGCCAACTGGGGCCGTAACCAGGAAATGAGCGTGCTCACGCAGGCCATGTACCACGCCCGCGAGCTCGCAATGACGCGAATGGAGGAGGAGGCCGACCAGCTCGGAGCCGACGGCGTCGTCGGCGTGCGCCTCGACATCGGACGCTACGAGTGGGGGGCGGACCTGGCCGAGTTCATCGCGGTCGGCACCGCCGTCAAGCATCGCGCGGGCGAGCTGCACCGCGCGCCCAGCGGCCGTCCGTTCACGTCTGACCTCTCCGGCCAGGATTTCTGGGCGCTGCTGAGCGCCGGCTACCGGCCGGTGGGCCTGGTGATGGGCAACTGCGTCTATCACGTCGCGCATCAGGGCCTGCGCGCGTCGTTCAAGCAGATCGGGCGAAACCAGGAGATGCCGACCTACACACAGGCGCTGTATGAAGCACGTGAGCTCGCTATGGAGCGGATGCAGGCCGAAGCCACCGAGACCCAGGCAAACGGGATCGTCGGTGCGCGGATCATCGAGCGCAGCCATGGCTGGGGCTCGCACGTGATCGAGTTCTTCGCGATCGGCACCGCCGTCGTCCCGGTCAGTGACGAGCACGTGATCGAGAAGCCGGCCACGGTGCTGCCGCTGACCGGCTGATTGAGGGAGGGGCCCGCCTCCGCCGCCCACCTGGGCGGCTCCGGCACGCTCTGTGACCACCACAACGTGCCGGGGTATTCCCAACCGAGACCGCGATGAGCACCGACGTTCAGATCAAGCCGCAGGTCTACAAGGACGAGCGGCCCGCGGAGTACTTCGAGCAGTTTCACGAGCGCACCCGCTCGGGACCGCCGGAATGGATCTACGAGGTGGTGAGGGCGGTCACGGTGATGATCGCGCTGACCGCCTACCGCGCACGCGGGATCGACAGCGAGCTCGTACCCAACGGGCCCGTGATCCTCGCGCCCAACCACGCGTCGTTCATGGACCACTTCTTCACCGGCGCGTTCATCCGGCGGCGGATCCAGTTCATGGCCAAGTCGCAGCTGTTCAAGCCGGGCATCCTCACGTGGATCTTCAGCCACGGCGGCGTGTTCCCGGTGCGCCGTGGGCTTGCCGACGAGGAGGCGTTCGTGACGTCGTTCAAGATCCTCGAGCGCGGCGGCGCGATCGTCATGTACTGCGAGGGCGGACGTTCGCGGACAGGCAAGATCGGCGACAAGGCCCGGCCGGGTATCGGCCGGCTGGCGCTCGAATCCGGTGTCCCGGTCGTGCCGGTGGCGATCCTGGGATCAGCTCAGACGCGCAACTGGAAGCGGCTGAGCTTCCCGAAGGTGACGGTCCGCTATGACCAGGCGTTTAAGTTCGACGTCGTCGAGCACCCGACCCGCGACCAGCAGCAGCAGGTCGCCGACTACATCCTCGAGAAGATCAGGACGCTGCACACGCAGCTCGAGCACGACCGGGGCTGATCAGGCGGTCGCTATCGCCGCGGCCTCGTCGAGCCCGAGCTCCTGCACGGCGGTCTCGCGCATCTTGAACTTCTGCACCTTGCCTGTGATCGTCATCGGGAACGAGTCGACGAACTTGACGTAGCGGGGGATCTTGAAATGCGCGATCTGCCCGCGGCAGAACTCACGGATCTCGTCCTCGCTGCACTCCGCGCCGGACCGCAGCACGATCCAGGCCATCAGCTCCTCGCCGTAGCGCGGGTCCGGGACCCCGACGACCTGCACGTCGGCGACCTTGGGATGCGTGTAAAGGAACTCCTCGATCTCGCGCGGATACACGTTCTCGCCGCCGCGGATCACCATGTCTTTTATCCGGCCTACAACCCGGACATAGCCCTGCTCGTCCATCGTCGCCAGGTCGCCCGTGTGCATCCAGCGCTGCTGGTCGATTGCCTGCGCGGTCCGCTCGGGATCGTTCCAGTAGCCCTGCATCACGACGTAGCCGCGGGCGAGGAATTCGCCGGCTTCACCGCGCGGCACCGTGCGTCCGGTTTCCGGGTCGATGATCTTGATCTCGACGTGCGGATGCACCTGGCCGACCGTGGCGCAGCGATTCTCGAGTGTCTCCTCGCGCCGCGTCTGGGTGGTGACCGGGGACGTCTCAGTCATGCCGAAGCAGATGCTCATCTCGTCGATTCCCATCTCGCTGCTGACCCGCTTCATCACCTCGACAGGACAGGGTGAGCCGGCCATGATCCCGGTCCGCAGCGAGCTGTAGTCGAACTCGGAAAAGCGCTCGTGGCCGAGCTCCGCGATAAACATGGTCGGCACGCCGTACAGGCTCGTGCAGCGCTCCTCCGAGCACGCCTGAAGGGTCGCGACCGGGTCGAACGTCCCGGCGGGATACACGATGCAGGCGCCGTGAGTGGTCGCGGCGAGGTTGCCGAGCACCATTCCGAAGCAGTGGTACAGCGGCACCGGAATACAGACGCGATCCCGCTCGGTGTAGCCGAGCAGGTCACCGATGAAGTACCCGTTGTTCAAGATGTTGTGGTGAGTGAGCGTGGCTCCCTTGGGGAAGCCGGTGGTGCCGCTCGTGTACTGGATGTTGATCGGGTCGTCGAAGTCGAGCTCGTCCATCCTGGCGAGCACCTCGTCTCGGTAGGAGTCGTCTCCGGCGGCGAGCTGCTCCCACTCCGGCGTGTCCAGGAACACAGCGCGCTCCAGATCGGAAAGTCGCGGTCGCACCTGCTCGACCATCGCGACGAAGTCGCTGCCGTGGTTCTCGGCGACGGCCACGATCCAGCGACACCCGGATTGTCCGAGGGCATATTCGAGCTCTGAAACGCGGTAGGAGGGATTGATATTCACGAGGACCACGCCGAGCTTTGCTGTGGCGTACTGCACCAGCACCCACTCCGCGCAGTTGGTGCTCCACACGCCGACACGGTCGCCCTTGCGCAGACCCTCCGCCAACATGCTGCTCGCAAGCCGATTCACGGCTTCGTTGAATTCGGCGTAGCTGTAGCGCACTCCCTGGTGGGAGGAGACGAGCGCTTCGCCGTCCGGGACCCGTGCGACCGTCCGCTCGAGGTTGTGACCGATCGTTTCGCCGATCAGCGGCTTGTCGAACGCACCGTGTTCGTAGGACAGGCTCTGCATCGTTCCAGCCTATAGCGTGTCGCAAGCGATGTCTGCCCTACGTCCCGACCTCCTGGCGGGCCGGACCGTGTCGCTTGTTGGCGACGCGCCGGCCGTGAAGGACCTTCTCGCCGAACTGGGCGCACGCGTGGAAACCGAAGCCTCCGAGTCGGCCGACGCGATCGTCTACGACGCCATGCGAGCATTCGGCGACGGAGGCCGCGACGGTCTGCGCGAGGCGTCGGCACGCGGCTGGACCGCGATCAGGGACGTGGCGACGGGCGCGCTGATCCCGCGCGAGCGCGGCGGCAAGGTGGTCGTGATCGCACCGAGACCCGATGCGGGCGCGTTCGCGCCCGCCGCGCGCGCGGCGCTCGAAAGCCTGGCGCGAACGCTGTCGGTCGAGTGGGCGCGGTACGCGATTACGGCAACGGTGATCACGCCGGGCCCCGACACCACCGACGAGCAGATCGCGGAACTCGTCTGCTTCCTGGTCTCGCCCGCGGGCGATTACTTCAGCGGTTGCCGGTTGTCGCTCGGTGTGACCGCGCCGGCCGGCTGAGCCACCCGCGCCGACAGCCAAGCGCACAGGTCGTCGAGGACCTGCTCGCGCTCGGGCTCGTTGAGGATCTCGTGGTAGAGGCCCTGATAGGGCTTCAGCGTCTTGTCGGACGAGCCGATTCGCTGCGACAGCATCACGCTGCCCTGCGGCGGGCAGAGGCCGTCGTCGGTCCCGTACATGATCAGCGTCGGCACCGTGATCGCCGCCACCGCTTCGGGGAACCCCTCGATCGCGCCGGCGAGCTCGACCACCGTTCGCGCCGGCAGCTTGCCGTTGTGCACGAGCGGGTCGGCTCGGTAGTCGGCGACCACGGCCGGATCGCGACTGATCAGCGACGCATCGATCGCGATCAGCGGTGTGCGCGGAGCGAGCACAGACAGCGTGCGCGCGGTCATTCGCAAAGGCGCCGGGACTGCTTCCAACGCCGCGAGCGGACCTGACAGCACGAGACCAGAGAGCCGCTGCTGGTGGGCCAGCGTGTAGCTGAGCGCGATCGTGCCGCCCATGCTGTGACCGAGGAGGAAGAGCGGCACGCCAGGATGCGAATCGCCCGCCAACACCACGAGCTTGTCGAGGTCGGCGACGGCATTGTCGATGCGGTCGATCAGCGCGCGCGGCCCCTGCGAGCGGCCGTGACCGCGGTGCTCGATCGCGTACACGGCGTAGCCCTCGTCAACCAGTCGCTGCGCGACGTGCGCGTAGCGCCCGCTGTGCTCGCCGGCGCCGTGGGCGATGACGACCGCCGCACGAGCGTCGCCGTCCGGGAGCCACGCCCGCCAGAAGATCTCGAGCCCGCCCGCGCCCGCAAACGACGACTCGCGCTGCGCGCTCACTCCTCCGCCCATGGGACGACCACGGCGTCCTCGGTCGGTGAGTCGCGGGCCACGACGTACTCGGCCGGTTCGCTCTCGGAGGTGTTCTCGAGCACGTGCGTCTCGCGCGGCGGGACGTACACCAGGTCACCCGGCTCGAGCAGCACCTCCTGCTCGAGGTGATCGCCCCATTTGACGCGCAGCGATCCCGAGAGCATGTACACGGCGCTCTCACAGTTCTCGTGGTAGTGCGGACGCGACTGCGCGCCGCCCGGAACGCGGAACAGCGCCATGTAGATGTTGTGCGCGCCGGCCGTCGTCTGCGAGATCTCCGCGCCACCGACGACTCCGCGCGGCACCTCGCGATCGGGACCGGGCTTGATGACCTTCATCGGCGCCCCAGTCTACCCCTGTGCGCGCGGCGCGACCTCGATCTGAAGCGGCTGCTGCGGTGCCGCCTCGTGGTCGACCTGCAGGGTGGTGTGGTGCAGGTCGAAGCGATCGGCGAGCACACGCTGGAGGTGCCGTCTCAGCGCGTGGCAGTCGCTGCCCGAGCGCACCACCACGTGCGCGGACAGCGCCGGGAAGCCGGAGGTCACCTCCCAGACGTGCAGATCGTGGACCTCGATGACGTCAGCCTCGGCGGCGAGCGCCCGGCCGATCTCCTCGGGATTGACGCCGGCCGGCGCCGCCTCGAGGAACACGCGGCCCGATGCCTTCAACAGGCCGTACGCGGCGTGCAGCATCAGCGCTGCGATCAGCAGCGACGCGATCGCATCGGCTCGTACGAAGCCGGTGATGAGGATCACGATTGCCGCTACCGCGGTCGCAATGAAGCCATAGAGGTCGGTGAGGATGTGGCGGTAGGAGCCCTCGATGTTGAGGCTTCGATCACCGGCACCGCGGCTGAGCACCATCGTTGCCGCCAGGTTCACGACGATTCCCACGAGCGCCACGATCAGCACCAGGCCGCCCCGCACGTCGGGCGGCGACGCCAGCCGCGCAATCGCCTCGTACACGATCACGGCGCCGAGCACCAAGAGCGTCACGCCGTTGGCCTGCGCGGACAGGATCTCGACGCGTCCGAGCCCGTACGTCATCGCTCCCTTCGCGGGTCTGGTCGCCAGCCTCGCGGCCGCCAGCGAGATCGCGAGCGCGGCCGCGTCGGTCAGCATGTGTGCGGCGTCCGACAGCAACGCCAGCGACGAGGCCACCACACCGACGGCGACCTCGGCGACCATGAACGCGAGGATCAGTGCCAGCGCGGTCTTCAGTGCACTCTGGTCGGCCTCGCGTCCATGGTGAAAGTGGTCGTGGACGTGAGCGTCGGACACTTAGTTCACGGAAGGATCCGGGGGCATGCGCGCAATCAGAGCGTAGTTTCCTCCCTTGCGCGTGAGCACCGATGACCACAGCTCCTGCGGGTCGTCGGCGAATGCATCCTGCAGCCGCGCCGGCTCGAGGATCCAATCGCCGCGCTCGATCTCGTCGTCGAGCTGGCTTGGGCCCCAGCCCGCGTGACCGACAAACGCACGACCGCTGCGCAGGCTCACCGATGCGTCCTCGGGAGCAGCGCCGGCTCCGAGCACCCCGACGTCGTCGAACGCGAGCAGCGCGGCATCGCTCGGATCCTCGAACTCGCCCAGCACGATCACCGATGAGGGCTGAACCGGCCCGCCGATGTAGAGCTGGTCGCCGAGCTCGACGAGCGACTCGAGCTGGGGGACCGCCTCGCCGACGCTCGTCTCCGACGGGCGGTTGAGGACGAGCCCGAGCGCGCCCTCGTCCGTGTGCTCGATCACGAGTACGACTGTGCGCCAGAAGTTCGGATCAAGCAGCGAAGGTCCCGCGATTAGGAGCTGGCCCCGCGCGGTGTCCATCGGGACCATTTTGCTACTCCGAGCGGGATGCGTCCTCCAGCCGGTCCGGGGCGGCCTCCAACTCGCGCTGCGCCTCGATCGAGAGCCGGACGGCTTCGGCCGACTGGACCTTCACCTCGAGGTTGAGCCCGGCGAGCTCGGCAATCACCTCGAACAGGTCCACGGCCGCGCAGATCTGCGGCTCCACAGCGGAGCCGGCAGGCCGCGCGTAATACAGGTCGTTCTCCCGCCAGACGCGTATCTCAGCGCCGTTGCTCGCTCTAACCGTCACTTTCAATCGTCCTTGCCCTTCCTTGGGTGAGCCACTGATTGCTCTCCGGGCCTCGCGTCCATGCGAGACCGCCCCCGACCGCCGGCACTACGTGTCCCTTGTAAAAACCGACGCTACAACAAGAACGGATGAAACGGCCCGTCTCTTACAGACCGAGTGATCGCCCCAAGATCTCCTTCATGATCTCGTCGGTGCCGCCGCCGATCGGCCCCAGCCGCGCGTCGCGCGCGGCCCGCTCGATTCCGTACTCCTTCATGTATCCCGCGCCGCCGTGGATCTGCAGGCAGGTGTCGATCACGTCGAAGGCCGAACGCTGCGTTGCCAGCTTCGCGATCGTGACCTCGCGCACGGCATCCTCGCCGGCCACGTAGCGCCGCAGCGCGGCGTATGTCACGTCCCGT
>DASYFZ010000623.1:0-17565 GCA_036000295.1 Solirubrobacteraceae bacterium | reverse complement strand
GATGGCGCTGCTGTCGGTTGTGCTCGCTGTGATCCGCCGCGACCGCACGACCCTGGCGCTGGCGGCCGCCGCGGTGCTTTGGGTGATCGTCGAGATCGCGTTCGCGCTGCATGGCTGGCCGGGGGTGCCCCGGTACATGTTTCCGGCCGCGGCCGTGATGGTGGTCGTCGCCGCTATCGGCGTCGGCAAGCTGCTGGCGCAGCCGCCGCGGCTCGCGAGCGCGGCGGGGCTGATCGGCATCGTCGTGGTCGCCGCGGTCGTGATCAGCCTGGTGCCGACGGCGATCTCCGATGCGCGAGCCGAGCACAAGGACCTTAACGAGCAGCGGGCCCGCACCACGGAGATCGGGCAGCTGACCGGAGTGATCCGCCGGCTCGGCGGCGCGGCGCTGCTGCGGTCCTGCGGGGAGCCGCTGACACGGCTCGAATACCAGTCGATCCTGGCCTGGAACTTGAACGTCAACGTGGCCACGGTCGGCTTCAAGTACGGCCCGGCGATCGCCAGCACCCGTCCGATCGTCCTGTTCTCGCCGCTTCCGCACGGCGGATGGAAGGTGACCGCACTGCATCAGCGCACCCCGGCCTGCCGGGCGCTGCCGCACTGAGCGGGTTGGGTGGGCCGGGCGTTCTCGTAGCCGAACGGTCGCCACGCCGACACGCCGCTAGCGGTTCGGCCGCTCCGGATACACGTCGTCGATCGTCGTAAGCGCGACGACCGGCACCCCGAAAGCCTGCTCGATCGCCTCGGCGCCGCCCGCCAGGCGATCGCAGACGACCAGCACGCCGCACACTTGATGACCCTCGTCTCGCACCGCCTCGAGCGCCCTGATCGTCGAGCCGCCGGTGGTCGTCACGTCCTCGACCAGCATGCAGCGGTCGGTGGAGTCGAGCAGCGGCCCCTCGATGCGGCGCGACAGGCCGTGCTGTTTGACTTCCTTGCGCACGAAGAACGCCTTGACGTCGGCGCCGCCGGCGAGTGCGGCGCAGGCGATCGGGTCGGCGCCCATCGTCATGCCGCCCACGGCGGTCGCGTCCCACTCCTGCGCCTGCGCTGCGACCAGCTCAGCCAGGGCCATGAACCCCGCCGGGCGCAGGATCGCGCGCTTGGCGTCGACCAGGTATTGGGCGGTCTTGCCGCTGGTCAATACGACCTCGCCGATCACCAGTGCGTGCTCGCGCAGCTCGGAGACGAGGCGCTCGCGCGCAGTCGTATGAACGTCTAGATCCATGTCCAGAGATGATGTCAACGCCGCAGGCGGCCGATTCGCAGCGCGTGATTAACCGCGTGCTGACCTATATGAGTATCGCCTGCTGCGCACTTGTGATCGTGTCGTTCGGGCTGTTTGCACGCGATCAGATGGCGGGTGCTTCAGAGCACCAGCAGACCGAGCTGGCCGCGGGCCTTCCCCCCACGGCGGCCGGCGGATCATCGAGCAGCCGCGCCCATGCCCAGCCGCGGCGGTTCATCGACGGGGCCGCCAGCGCGCTCGAGGCCCCTTTCAAGTCGATCGTCTCGACCCACTCGGACTGGGTGGAGCACATCTTCCCGGCGATCTTCGCGCTGCTGGTCTACGGGCTGGGACTCGGGTTCGTCGCGCGGTTCTCGCGCGGCCTCGATTAATCAGTGCTCGTAGTAGACGTCGACGCCGTTGCCGACATTCAGCCACCGGTAGATCGAGATCGCGTCGACGATCGGCACCCGCATGCAGCCGTGGCTGGCCGGGTAGTCCGGCGCGGGGTTGAAGCCGTGGATCGCGTAGCCGCCCGTGAAGAAGCTCGAGTAGTACATCCCGTCGGGCAGGTAGCCGGGGGTCTTCAGGTACACGTGGAAGCTGCCCAGGACCGTGGGAGTTGAGGGCTTACCGGAGCTGATCGGGTACAGCGCGACGACCTTGCCCTGGTCGATCAGTGCGAGCACCTGCCGCGACAGGTCCCCCTCGGCGTGTCGGCCGTGGCTTGGGTAGCGGATGTGGAACTCGCCGACGCCGTTGAGCAGGTCGCTGACGGTGGCGCCGTCGAGCGACTGCGAGACGCCGTGGCCGAGCAGACGGTGATAGGCGTCCAGCGCCAGTCGCATGCCGCCGTCGTACACCCCGGTCTGCGGGATGTAGAAGTGAAGCGCCGCCAGGCGCTGCTGCATGAGCTGCACGAACAGTCCGCTGGCGCCGGGACCCGCGCTGGGCTCGAGAACGTCGAAACTGCGCCGGGCGACGAAGCCGACCTGCTGAGCGTCCTTTTGGTGGGCGATCGTCACCGACGTGTTGCCGGCTCGCGGGACCGACAGCTTCTCGGTGAAGATGCCGTACTTGCGGTTCTTCGAGGGCTTGATGCGCAGCCGGTCGATCTTGACCCGGTGAGTGCCCTGGAACACCTTGACGTTGACCCACTGGCCCGGCACGTAGGGCCGCACGACGCCGCCGAGGTGGATGACTCGATTCGGGACCGTGACCGCCTGGCGCGAGACGAAGAACGCGTCGGGCAGATACAGCGTCATCGCGCCCTTGGCCGCTGCCGGACTCGTCGCCGGCGTCGTTGTGGGGGTCGTCTTGGGGCTGGGCTTGGCTCCGGCGGCCGCGGCAACGGCAGGCGTGGCGGCCATGGCGATTGTCGCCCCAGCGCAAGCGATTGATCGGACCAGCCCCCTAGACATGACGCGGAAGTAAATCAGGCGCGGCGGCTCGGAGTGCAAGGTGGCGGGCGAAAGCGGCGAGTGCATGCCGGCGAGTGCATGCGGCCGCCCGCGGCGCTCAGCTCCCCCAGCGTAGGGCCGGCACGCGCGCTGACAGCGGCAACGTAATCGCCCCGATCACGATCAGCGAGCCGGCCATCAGCGCGAGCACCTCGGCCGCGTTCCAACTGACCTGGTTGACGCCCAGCGCGAGCGAGTTGTTGATCGAGTGAAGCGCCATGCAGGGATATAGCGAGCCGGTGCGCCAGCGGATGATGCACAGCACGAACCCCAGGAAGCCCAGGGGAACCAGGTACTGAGGCGAGGCCGAGCCGGTGTGGGCGAGGCCGAACAGGATCCCGGTCAGTACCGCCGCCACCCACACGCCGATCTCCCGTCCGGCGACGTTGATCCTCATCCTCCGCAGCGCGCCGAAGAGGAACCCGCGGAAGAAGAACTCTTCAGCCATCGGCGCGATCACGCACACAAACGCCGCCGTTCCGATCAGCGCGAACGTGCTGCGGTCCACGCCGAAGTCGCTGGGGAGCTTGTCGCTGCCGTGCAGGTTGAAGAGCGCGGCCCAGATCGCGGTCGCCGTGTAGTAGCTCACCGCTGCGATCACGATCGAGAGCACCGCGAGCTTCAGCGCGACGGGCCGGAATCCGAAGTCGGCCGGGTGCCCATGCGCGCGGACAACCGCGAAGTACAGCGCGGCGGCCACGAATCCCAAGTCAAAGACGACGGCGCTGATGATCGTCACCGCGGGCGACGGGTTCGAGATGCTCGAGCCCCCGGCGGCGCCGATCCCCTGGACGAGAATCGTCCCGAACACCCCCAGCACGATCCCCATGCCGACCGCGGCGGGCGCCGACCAGACGGGCCAAGGCGGCTCGTCAGGCCCGCGCGGAGGCTCGGGGATTCGCTCCGGCGGAGGAGGTGGCGCGGTCGGGCCCGGCGGCTGCGCAGACGTGGGCGGCGGAATGCTCGACATCGGTGACGTTGAGATTAGAGCGCCGCCAGCGTGGCGATCGTTCGCACGCCCGGAGGCCCGGGCTCTCCGTCGCGCTTGATCAGGACCGCTTCGATCCCGGCGGCGCGGGCGCCGGCGACGTCCTCGGCGAGGCTGTCACCGATGTGAATCGCCTCGTCTGCGGCGACCCCGGCGAGCGCGAGCGCGTGCTCGAAGATCTCAGGCGCAGGCTTGCGCTCTCCGAACTCGGCCGAGGTCACGACGCCGTCGAGCATCGGCGAGAGCCCGAGCCGGTCGAGCACCTCGTTCAATGAGGCGTCCCAGTTGCTGACGACGAGTAGGCGGCGGCCGGCCGCGCGAGCCGCCGCGAGCGCGGGCCGAACGTCAGCGAACGGCTCGAAGCGCAGCGACGCGAGCAGCGCGCTGGTCAGTGCCGCGTTGTCGATCGCCGCGATGCGCTCGTCATCGGGTAGCCCCTCACGCAGCGCCTCGGCGCAGCGGCTGCGCAACTCGGCCAGCGCAACCGAATCGCGGCCCTCGTCGAGGTGGGCGCGGTAATAGCCGATCTCCGCCGCGATCGCGCGCTGCGCATCGGTCTCGCCGATCCGCACACCGAACCGCTGCAGCAGCTCGGTCCGCAGGCGCGGCGCGGGCGGCTCCAGCTCGAGCAGCGTGCCGAGCGCGTCGAGCAGAATGGCTCGCGGCGTCAAGCGACGAACCGCCAGGTCGCGAATTCGGCGGTGAAGAGGCCGAGCAGAACCGCCAGCGCGGCGATCGCCGGGGTGGTCAGACGCCTTCGCTCAAGCCACCACGCCGCCCACATGAACAGCGGGAACACGACCACCTCGTAGCGCGGCAGCGAGGCCAGCGGCTGAGGCGTGACCGGATAGGACAACGGGAAGGCGAGCGCCACGATCGCGTACGCCCCGTAGGCGATCGGGAGCCTTCGCAGCGCGCCGATCACTCCCGCGACGCCGAGCCCCAGGAACGCGAACAGCATGATGTTCTGCCCCGCGACCATCAACGGGTCGCCACCGGCCTTTGTGAAGTACAGCGGCGGCGGCGGCCCGTGCAGAAGCTGGCGCAGCCCGTCCCAGGCCGCCACGGCCCCGGTCCAGATCCCGCCGAAAGGCCCCGCGAAGTGCCGGAACCAGACCTGCTGGACGTGAAACGGCGCAAGCCCATGTCCCGTGGTGATCGCCAGCCAGCCGAGGTAAGCGCCGAGCCCGACGGGAACCAGCCCCGCCCACAGGATCGACGGGGTGATCGGGTAGCGCGGCAGCAGCCGCGCCAGCCGCGTCACCGGCCGGCGTGCCGGTTCCCGGTCGGCGCGCGGGCCGTACAGGAACAGCAACACGATCGGGACCATCAGCGCGATCCCGCTGTTGCGCGAGGCGGCGCCGAGGGCGCCGAGCACGCCGGCCCAGAACCACCGGCCCAGGCGCGCCTGCAGCACGCATCCCACAGACAGCGCCAGGAACAGCGACTCGCTGTAGACGGCCGAGAAGAAGTACGACATCGGGCAGAACGCGACGAGCATCACCGTCACGCTCGCCAGCGGCCGGCCGAGCTCGAGCGAGACGAGCCGGTGCAGCAGCAGCAGCGCGATCGCGAATGCGACGAGCGACACCAGCACGCCGGCGATCAGGTCAGAACCGATGATCAGCCCGGGTCCGCGCAGAGCCAGCGGGTACAGAGGGAAGAACGCGGTGCGCGTGGCTTCGTGGTCGTAGCCGCCCTGCGCGATCGCCAGGTACCAGACCGAGTCCCAGCGCGCGAACGGCGCCGCCAGCAGGTTGCCGAAATACCCGAAGGGCGCGGTCAGATTGGCGGGGTCAAACGCCTGTGTCCCGGGCCGGCGACCGAACGACAGCACGGCGAACATGCCCGACAGGAGGACGACCAGCCGCGACGTCCAGATCGCGCGCCAGACGACGGCGACGGGAGTCTGGCTTTCGCTGTCGTCGCGCAGCATGAGCGCCGCCGAGTGTCGCAGCCGGGACCGCGAGCGCCGTAACTTCCGTATCAGGCAGAGGACCCGCAACCGGCAGACCGAAAAACCCACCCAGCTACACTCGTTTGGCCTGCTGCGACGCCGAGATTGCGCCCTGCGCACCGGCGGCGCCGCACCTGAAACTCCTCAATGAGCCGACGCGAAAGACAGAAGCGCCGCCGGCGCAGCCGCAGCCACCCAGTGACGAAGGTCATGCTGGTGGGCGCCGTGCTCGCGGTGTGCGGGATCGCGCTGGGCGCGGCGGCAGCGGTCGGCTGGGTCGTGGCGACTGCCGACAACGGCCCCAACCTGACCGAGCTCAAGGGTCGCGCCCCGCATCCGCTGACCCAGATCTTCGCCGCCGACGGCAGCTCGCTGGGCTACGTGCACTCCGACACGGTCTACAACCCCGTGCCGGCATCGAAGATCCCCAAGCTGCTGCGCGAGGCGACGATCGCGATCGAGGACCGCCGCTTCTACCAGCACGGCGCGCTCGACTACCAGGGCATCCTCCGCGCCGGCGTCAAGGACCTGTTCAGCGGCCACAACTCGCTGCAGGGCGCCTCGACGCTGACGATGCAGCTCGTCGACAACAAGTACATGCCGGCGAAGATCGCCGCCCACCACAACCTGAAGTACAAGATCATCCAGGCCAAGCTCGCAGAGCAGCTCGAGAGCAAGCACCCCAAGTCCTGGATCCTCGACAACTATCTGTCCGACGTCCCCTACGGGACCGTCGGCGGCCAGACCGCGATCGGCGTCGGCGCCGCAGCGCAGGTGTTCTTCGGCAAGTCCGTGTGGAAGCTCAGCCTGCCCGAGCTCGCGATGATCGCCGGCCTGCCGCAGGCACCCTCGCAGTACAACCCGTTCCTGCACCCCCAGCTCGCCCGCCAGCGGCGCTCAGACGTGCTCCACGCGATGGTCGCGTCGGACTACATCACCGCCGCGCAGGCCGCCGCGGCGATCCGCAAGCCGCTGGGCGTGCACGCGACGACCCGCTACACCGCCCGGCGCCAGCCGTACCTGTTCGACTACGTGCTGCACGAGCTCAACCAGCGCTTTGGCGCCAACACAGTGGCGAACGGCGGCCTGAAGGTCTACACGACGATCGACCCCAAACGGCAGGTGCAGGCGCAGCAGGCGCTGCTGGCCCACGAGGGCGGCCCCGGCCAGCCGGCGGCGGCGCTCGTCTCGATCGACCCGACCACCGGCCACATCGTGGCGATGGCGACCACCTCGAGGTACGGCACCGGGCCCGGGGAGACGACGTTCGACTACGCCTGGCAGGGCCGCCGGCAGACCGGATCGGCGTTCAAGGTGTTCTCGCTGATGACCCTGATCCACGACTACGACGGTGACCCGAACAGGACGTACTACACGTCCAAGCTGCTCCCCCCGGGGTGGCTGACCGGCTATCCGACCTACTCCGTACACACAGCCGAGCTCAGCTACCAGGGCACGATCAGCGTCACGAGGGCGACGACTGACTCCGACAACACCGTGTTCGCGCAGCTCGCGCAGGACCTCACGCTGCCGAAGGTGAGTGCCACGGCGCACGCGATGGGGATCACGTCGTCGTTGACTAACTACCCGTCCGAAGCCCTGGGCGCGGTCTCGGTGTCGCCGCTGGAGATGGCCGACGCGTACGCCACGATCGCCAGCGGCGGCGTTCACCATCCGCCGACCGCGATCACGAAGGTTGTGTTCCCCGACGGCAGCGTCGTGAACATGGGCTCTCCCACCGGAAACCGGGTGTTCAGCGAGGGCGAGTCCTACGCCGCCACGCAGGTGCTGAAGACCGTGATCCAGAGCGGTACCGGCACCGCCGCCAACTACGGCTGCCCGGCCGCCGGCAAGACAGGAACGACCAGCAGCTTCACCGACGCGTACTTCGATGGCTTCTCGCCGAAGCTCGCCACCGCCGTGTGGGTGGGCTATCCGAACGCGACCGAGTCGATGGCCAACGGCTTCGGCGGCACCCTGGCGGCGCCGATCTGGCACGACTTCATGTCGGCAGCCAGCGGCGGCTATTGCGGCGATTTCACAGTTCCCTCCGTCCTCTGGCACGGCACCCAGTTCGTCGGGAGCTTCTCGGCCTCGAGAGCGCCCAGCCCGTCGACTAGCTCGGGATCGAGCGGCACGACCGGCCAGACAGGCCCCGGGTCGGGCGGCGCCGGCATCAGCCCGGGCGCCAACAACCCGCAGAACAACCCCACGCTGTTCGCCCAGCCGCCGCAGCCGACGGGAGGCAATGGAGGCCGCAACGGCAACGGCAACGGTGGCGGTGGCGGAAACGGCCACGGCGGTGGCGGCGGCGGTAAGACCGGAGGGACAGGACCGGGCCACTGAGGGACTGGTAGCCTCGTCCCCGAGATGCCCAAGGAAGAGAAAGTCGAGCTGGAAGGCGAGGTCGTCGAGGCCCTCCCCAACGCGATGTTCCGCGTGAAGCTCGACAACATGGACCGTGTCGTGCTCGGCCACGTCGCCGGCAAGATGCGGCGTTTCCGGATCAGGATCCTCCCCGGCGACCGAGTCCGGGTCGAGCTGTCCCCGTACGACCTCGACCGCGCTCGGATCGTCTACCGCCACCGCTGATCGACCGGCGCCACCGATGCGCGAGCTCGAGCTGATCGAAGCGCTCGAGAAGGTGTTCGCGTGCGACAGCCCGGCGGTGGTCCGGTGGCTGGGCGACGACGCCGCGGTCGTCCGGGCGCGCGGTTACGCAGTGACCTCGGTGGACACCGCCGTCGACGGAGTCCACTTCCGCAGTGGCCAGCTGTCGCCCGGCGAGATCGGCCACCACGCGCTGGCGGCGGCGTTGTCAGACCTCGCCGCCATGGGCGCGGACCCGGGCCAGGCGTACCTTGCGCTCGGAGTGCCGAGCGGGTTTTCTCGAGCCGCGGTCCTGGAGTTGGCGGCCGGGGCGCAGGCGCTTGCCGGCGACTGCGCGGTGACGATCGCAGGCGGCGACGTGACGCGGGCCCCCGCGCTGACGGTCTCGTTCACGGTCGTCGGCTGGGCCGACGATCCCGGTGAGCTCGTCGGGCGCGACGGCGCCCGCCCCGGAGACCGCGTCGCAGTGACGGGCAGTCTTGGAGGGGCGGGCGCCGGTCTCGCTGTCATCGAGGGCAAGGCTCCAGACCGGCTGCCCAAGCATGTTGCGGCGGGACTTCGAGAGCGTTACGCCACGCCGCGGCCCCGCCTGGCCGCCGGTCGTGCGATTAGTGAGCTCGGCGCGACGGCGATGATCGATCTGTCCGACGGGCTGGCCACCGACGTCGCCCACCTAGCCCGTCGCAGCGGCGTCCGGATCGAGCTCACGCTTCAATCCCTGCCGCTGTGTGACGGAGTGGCCGATGTCGCCGCCGCCCTCGGAGTCGATCCTCGTGCGTTTGCGGCGACCGCCGGTGATGACTATGAGCTGTGTGCGTGCCTGCCGGCCAACGTGTGGACGAAGCCTTCGATCACACCCTCGAACCACGATCTGCGCGGCGTCGACCTGACCTTCATCGGCTCGGTTGTCGACGGTCCCGCCGGCGTCGTCTTCACTGACGGCTCCGGCGAGCTCGTCGGGTACGAGCACGCGTTCTGACCGTTGCCACGACGACGCTCGGGCCGGTCGTTGCGACGCACGACCCCGGTGTGCCCGGCGGCCGCGTCACGCAGACGACGGACGATCGCGTCCGCAACGGCCGTTGGGTCGACCAGGTATTCCCCTGCTTCGATCTGCTGCTTGATTTCTCCCATCTTGTCCTCGCGATCCTTGTTCATGAGGCACTCCTAGGATCGGCCCCGCAGCCGGGGCGCTGCATCGGGTCTGGACCCCAATCGACGAGTGTCGTGTTTGTGTCCAGCGGGCGTCCAGATCGGTTTGAAAGGTGTGAAAACCGGTACGCGACGCGGTCGGTGTCAGGCGGTCGCACGCGCGGCTCCGAGCGGCTGCACCTGCGACAGCTTGGCGAACACGATGATCCGCTGCGCGGCGCTGTAGAGCGGGTTGCAGGCCGACAGCACCAGCCGGTCGTAGCCCACGTCATTGGTGACCCAGAGCGCGGTCGGCAGCACGATCCGGTGGTACTGAACGGTGTAGGTGAACCGTCCGTATGGCATCGACAGGACGATGTGGTCGCCGGGCTTGAGCGCATCGATGTGCCGGAACGGAGCGAGGTATGTAGTCCGGTGCCCCGCGATCGCCACCGTCTGCCCGAGCCCTGGCAGCGCAGTTGCAGGGTAGTGGCCCGGGCCCTTCTCCAGGCTCGATGCGTCGGTCCCCTGGACGACGTCATAGCTGGCATCGATCTTCGGGATCGTGATGCGGCCGACCGCGTCACCCGTCGACACCTGGCGCGCCTCGCGGCGGGCCAGATACGAGATCCGGGCGTCCTGGCTCTTGACCGCCACGAGCGCATGCATGTCGATCGGGGACAGCGGCGTCGTCTCGATGCTGAGGAAGCGCTTGTCGATCTCGCTGCGCTGGATCGTTCCGATAACCGCGGTCACCGGCTCCTGCCAGGCCAGCGTCACCCCGGCGTCGAGCATCAGCAGCAGCCCGGAGATGATCAGCACCGAAGAGATGTCGCGGATCAAGCGCCTCATATCGCTCCTAGCGCCGCAACGCCGACTTGGTGCCACCCAGTGAGCCCGGGCCTGCATACGTGACCGGGCCGCGAATCGATACCGGCTGCTCTTCGTGCTCGGGCTGCCTGACCGAGCGCGCGGCGATCAGCACCAGGCTCAGTGCGCAACCCGCGACGACGCTCCATTCGATCACGGCCAACACGCTCAGGTGGCCGCCGGCGACGAGCAGCGCCCCGCTCCACGCCAGCCCGAGCGGATCGACGCCCAGCGAGCGCGCGTAGTAGACGAGCACCAGCACCGGCGCCGCCAGACCGCCGAGCAACATCGCCAGCGCCACGCCGCGGCGCATGCGCAGGTCAGGCGCCACGACCCACAGCCACAGGTGCAGCGCAGGGATCAGCAGCGCCGCGGCAAACGGGTTCGAGAACCAGATCGCCAGCGTGGCTGCGCAAAGCACGAGCAGCAGCCCCGAAGCCGCTCCCGGGACCGCGGCGTCGGGCACCAGCCCACGGTTCCCGGCGTGGAATGCGCGGATGATCAGCGGTCGCAGGAACACGAAGCCGATCGCAATCAGACAAGCCGACAGGGCAAGCACCACGATGCCGGCCGTGTGTGGGGGCACGGCATCGGAGCTGACCGGCCCCGGCGGTCGGGCGTCGAACACGCCGAGCACCTTGGCGCCGAGCACCGGGATCAGTGCCAGCACGAACGGCAGCGCCGAGGCGAGCACCCATGTCACCCAGCGCAGGATCGGGTGACCGCGGCGCCGGGCTCGCGCCATGCCGTCGATCGTCGCGGCCAGCACGGGCACGATCAGCGCGAGCACGAACAGCCGGATCGCCCAGGCCGGCACGACCTTGCCGGAGAAGAGGAGGTACGCCGACGGAGCCGGAACGTTGGGTCCGGCGTCGAGCGCGTTGATCGTCTCGAGCGCGGCGCGGCCCATCCCGGCAATCCGTTCGGGGCTGGTCGGTTCGTCGGCAGCGGGCGCCCGGTCACCGGACACCGACATCAGCACGGCGGGCTGGCCCTCGGCGCCGAACGGTCCCTGCTCGGTTGCCGTGAACGGAAACGCGAGATGCGCGAACTGACCCCCGATGCTGGGCGACACCGTCGCCAGCTGGGCCTGCTGCGAGAGCGCCGCGGCAACCGTGTTGCGCAGCATCGGCGGCGCCACGACCTGGGCGTTTGCCCATGGCACGACGATCGGCTGGCGCAGGCCGGTGCCCGCCATGTTCCCCAGCACCACGACGGCGTCGACCGGCTGCTGCAGAGGCAGGGACTTCGCCAGCGCGAGCGCGCCCGAGGCGCCCGTCGAGCCGCTGGTGGAGGCGAGCACGATCGAGCGCCGGTGGGTCTCGCCCGACAGCGCGTGGGCGAGCTCCTCGAGCACCGCGGTGCCCGATGCCTCGGCGACGGCGGGCGAGCCGAGCGCGTCGCGATGGGCGACGACGACGATCGCACCGCTGGTGAGGCCGGGGCGCACCCCGACGACATTGACCAGCGTGCGGCGTCCGTCGGCCGTCTGCGCCTCGGTCTCACTCCTGGACACCGAAAACCCGTCCGAAGTCAGCACCGTGCCGACCTGCCCGGCGATCGCCGCGTCCGCGGGCGACCCCGGAAGGCGGTTCGGGAACTGCTTCGAAATCCGGTTCATCGCGGCGTACGCGTGGCCGGTGTTGAACGCTTCCGGCGCGAGTGTCGTGGTCTGCGGCCCCTGTTGATCGCCCAGCGAGAACGCGAGAACGATCACTGCCAGCGCGACCGCGACCAGCCAGGTGCGGTAGATGCGCGGATCCAGCATCGGCCTCAGAGAGTAGCCGCCGAGGTGGGCGGTCCTCGGTTCTACGGACGCCTGGCATTAGTCTTAACGCGAGAGGACGGAGACCTTTTGACCGATCATTCAGCGCGCATCCTGCTCGTGGACGATGAGCAGTCGATCCAGACGCTGCTCTCGTATCCGTTGCGCAAGGAGGGCTATGACGTCGTCCAGGCGACCGACGGTCGGCAGGCGCTCGATCGGTTCGATGAGCAGGTGTTCGACCTCGTCGTGCTCGACCTGATGCTCCCCAAGGTCGACGGGCTCGAGGTGTGCCGCCGCCTACGTTCGCGCAGCTCCGTTCCGATCATCATGCTGACCGCGAAGTCCGAGGAGATCGACAAGGTCGTCGGGCTCGAGCTGGGAGCCGACGACTACATCACCAAGCCGTTCTCGCTGCGGGAGTTCTCCAGCCGGATCAAGGCGGCGCTGCGCCGCGCAGAGATGAGCCGGCCCGCCGAGACCGCGCCCGATGAGGCGCCGCTGGAGGTGCGGGCGCTGCGGATCGACTTCCCCAAGCGCACGGTCCGTGTGCGCGGCAGCGAGGCGCCACTGACGTTCGTCGAGTTCGAGATCCTGTCGGCGCTGGCGCGCGCGCCGGGCAGGGTGTTCACTCGCGACATGCTGCTCTCACGTATCTGGGGAGACTCCGCGTATCGCGATCCGCGAACGATCGACGTCCACATCCGGCACCTGCGCGAGAAGCTCGAGCAGGACCCGAAGGATCCCGAGTACCTGTTCACGGTTCGCGGAGTCGGGTACCGGTTCCGCGACGGCGACGAGCCGTAGCAGCGCGCAGGGGGAGATCAGTTGATTCGGCTGTCGCTGCGCAACCGTCTGGCGTCGGTGTTCTTCGCGATCACGCTGATCGCGATCGCGGCTCTGTATCTGTACGTCGCACCCGGGCTGCAGACCCGGCTGATCAACCAGAAGCGCTCCGAGCTCGCCGCCGGAGCGCAGCGTTATTCAGGCCCGATCACCGACACGATCGGCTCGAGCGCTCCGCTGTCGGTCGTCCGCGACCACGTCGATGCCGCCGCCCTCGCCTCCCGGGACCGCGTTACGTTGTTCGTGGTCTCCCAGGCACCTGACGGGCCCCAGCTCTCGCCCGAGGCCGACTCGAGCAAGCTCTCGGCGACGACCCCGCTGTCGTTCCGGGTCGCAAGGCAGGCGGCGATGACGGGCGCCCCCCAGACCGGCGTAGAGCCGACGCGCGACGGCACCGTTGCGGAGGCCGCGTACCCGGTCCACTACCAGGGACGGGTCGGCGCGGTGATCGTCTACTCAGACCCGGTGTCAGACATCGTGCACAGCGTCGAGATCGTGCGGCACGAGATCCTGGTCGCCGGCGGGATCGCGCTGCTGCTGTCGCTGATCGGCGGCTACTTCGTCACGCGGGCGCTTGGCAAGCGCGTCAAGCGGCTGGAGCTCGCGGCCGAGAAGGTTGCGGCGGGCGACTTCGACCACCCGATCGAGGTCGACTCCAACGACGAGCTGGGGCAGCTGGCGATCGCCTTCAACCAGATGCAGCGCCAGCTCAAGCAGCTCGAGGAGGCGCGCAAGAAGTTCATCGCGACCGCGTCGCACGAGCTGCGGACGCCGATCTTCTCGCTGGGTGGCTTCGTCGAGCTGCTCGAGGATGACGACCTCGATCCCGAGACGCGTCGGCGGTTCCTGGACCAGGTCAAAGAGCAGGTCGAGCGCCTGCGCAAGCTGTCGGTGGATCTGCTCGACCTCTCGCGCCTGGAGTCCGGCTCGCTCGAGCTGCGTCCCGAGCAGGTTGACCTCGGGGAGCTGACCAGATCGGTGTCGGGCGAGTTCGAGCCCTCGCTTGCTCAGCATGACTCGCACCTCGAGCTGCGGCTGCCGTCTCGCTCGATCGACGCGGTCTGCGACCCGGTGCGCGTCGCGCAGATCATGCGAATCCTGATCGACAACGCACTCACGCACACGTCGTCGGGAACCCGGATCATGGTCACGGCCGCCACGGACAACGGCAGCGTCCGGCTGGTCGTGCGCGACGACGGCGAGGGCATCGACCCGCACTCGATCTCCCGGATCTTCGAGCCGTTCTACACCGCTGACGACGCCCAGGGCTCCGGCCTGGGATTGGCGATCGCATCCGAGCTCGCCGAGCGCATGTCGGGACGCCTGACGGTCGTCTCGGCGCCGGGGGAAACGGCCTTCACGCTCGAGCTCCCCAACGGTGAGGACGCCCGGGGCGGCGCTACTGCTCGCCCTCCCAGTACGCCACCTGTCCATCAGCGCGCTTGAGCATCAGCTTGTCGTCGGGGTTGCCGGTCCAGACGCCGATCTTGTCGCTGTCCGGATACACGGCGACGGCCAGCTCGGGGTTGCTTGAGAACATCAGCACCCGCGCGGTCTGCTGTTCGGTGTTCGAGATCTTGTGGGCACCGTCAGGCCCGGGTGGGAAGCACACCAGTCCGCCTTTGGGCACCGTTGTCTCGCCGCTCGGGGCACGGACCACCACCTCGCCCTCGAGCACGAGCAGCCATTCCTCGACGTATTCGTAGTGGTAGGGGCAGAGGCTCTGGCCTGCCGGGACGTCGAACAGCTTGACGGCGAGCTCGTCGCCACCGGCCTGCTTTCCCACGTTTGCCACCGCGGAGTTGTAGCCGGCGGGGTCCTCCTCGTCGTACTCCGTCTGGGTGGTGAAGATGTTCACGCTGGTCATGCGGCGATCATCGCAGTTGGCGGCGTGCACAATGCCCTGGCGTGAGTCCGTTACCTGACCCCGCCGTCGCCGGTCCGGAGCTGGTGCTCGAGCTGGCGCAGCGCCTGCGCGAGGTGGTGCTGCCAGAGCTCGGCTCCCACGCCGGGCGCGCGGAGGCGGGCGGCGGCGCGGGCGGCGATGTCACGTTTGCGGTCGACGAGCTAGCGGAGTCGACGCTCGAGGAGTTCCTCGCCGAGCGAGCGCCCCGCGTGGCGTTCTACTCGGAGGATCGGGGGTTGGTGGCCCGCGATGACGCGGTCGACGTGCTGGTGGTCGATCCGATCGACGGGACGCGGCCGGCGATGGCGGGGCTCGAGTCGGCGTGCGTCGCGGCGGCGCTCGCGCCGATCGGCGACGGGGCGCCGACGATGGCCGACCTGCGCGCCGGCTGCGTGGTGGAGATCAAGTCCGGCGATTGGTTTCTCGGGGTGAAGGGATCGGGCGTGCGATCCACGCGAGCCGTGTCGCTCAGCACGGAGACGGACATCGGGAAGATGTTCTGGGGGTATGGCTTTCGCGGGCGCCCGGCGCGGGCGTCGGTCGAGGTGCTGGCGGAGCTGATCGACGCATCCTCGGTCGGCGGCGGCACATTCGAGCTTGGGTCGCAGTGCTTCGTGATGACGCGGCTGATCACCGGTCAGCTCGACGCCGTGATCGAGGTGGGCTCCCGACTGGTCGACGACGTCCCAGGCATGCGGGCGGAGTTCGAGCGGATTGGCCGCGGCCAGGTCCTCAACAACTCCCCCTACGACCTCGCCGCCCCCTGGCTTTGCCTGCGCGAGGCGGGTGGAGTCGTCACCGATGGTTGGGGCGAGCCGCTTGACCGCCACCGGTTGCTGGGGTCCGGCCACGAGTTTCAGATGTCGTCGATCTCGGCCGCCAACGCGCAGCTGCACGAGCGGCTCGTGCGGGAGGTCGACGCGGGCGTGGCGCGGCTCAAGGCGATGTACACGTAGCGCCGCCGCGAAGGGCTTCGCGGCCCGGGGGCGCGGACCGCTATCGTGCGGGCGCGCCGGCAGTCCACCGGCACCCGCCGGCAAATCTGAACCGGCATCCGATGCTTCAGCCCGTACTCCTAGCCCGTAAGCAGCTATCCGACTACGCCAGCATCGTTGGCCGGCCGCTGGTCGACGAAATCCTCGCCCGCGCCGAGGAGCTGCGCGGCAAGCGCGTCCTGCACGTCTCGGCGACCGCGTTCGGAGGCGGCGTGTCGGAGATCCTCTACACGCTTGTCCCGCTGATGGTCGACGTCGGGATCGACTGCGAGTGGCACGTGATCTACGGCCGCGAGGAGTTCTTCAACGCGACCAAGGTGATGCACAACGCGCTCCAGGGCTCAGAGCAGGATCTGACCGAGGAGCAGTGGGCGACATGGCTCGAGTACAACGAGATCAACGCTCGTGAGCTGTCCGAGGACTGGGACGTCGTGATCGTCCACGACCCGCAGCCCGCCGCGCTCGCGTCGCTCGTCGGCGACAAGTCGCGCCGCTGGGTGTGGCGCTGCCACATCGACCTGTCGACGCCCAACGAGTCGACGCTCGACCGCCTGCTGCCCCATCTCGAGCCGTATCCCGCGGCCGTGTTCCACATGCCGCAGTACGTGCCTACGGGGATGAACGGTCGCGCTCACATCATTCCCCCCGCGATCGATCCACTCGCGCCTAAGAATATGGCGTTCTCGCCCGAGGACGCCGTCTACATCTGCCACCAGTTCGGCATTGACGTCGACCGCCCGCTGCTGTGCCAGGTGTCGCGCTTTGATCCGTGGAAGGACCCGCTGGGCGTAATCGACGCCTACAGGATCGTCAAGGAGCAGATGCCCGACATCCAGCTCGCGCTCGTCGGCTCGATGGCAACCGACGACCCCGAGGGCTGGGACTTCTTCAACGCGACCATCGCCCACGCCGACGGCGATCCCGACATCCACATCCTGAACAACCTGAACAACGTCGGCGCGATCGAGGTCAACGCGTTCCAGTCACACTGCGACGTGGTGATCCAGAAGTCCACCCGCGAAGGGTTCGGCCTGACCGTGACCGAGGCGATCTGGAAGGCCCGCCCGTTTATCGGTGGCGACGTCGGAGGCATTCCGCTGCAGGTGTCAGACGGCGAGACCGGCTTTCTCGTGAGCAGCGTGGAAGCGTGCGCCGAACGTGCTTTGGAGATCCTTCGCGACCCGGGTCTCGGAAAGAGATTGGGCCGCGCCGGCAAGGAATCGGTACGGCGCCGGTTCCTGATGCCGCGACTTTTGCGCGATTGGCTCGCGCTTTTCGAGACACTAGGAGCCTGATGGCGGATCCCTCGCTGGTTCTCGTATCGAACAGAGGCCCGGTCACCTTCGGCCCAGACGGCGAGATCCGGCGCGGAACCGGCGGTCTGGTCACTGCTCTGATCGGGCTGGCCACGCACCGGGAGGTCACCTGGGTCGCGTCGGCGATGAGCGACGAGGACGTCGCTGTGTCGGAGCGAAACAACGGCCGGCCGTTCGTGGTGCACACCCCGGAAGGTGCCGACTACCGCGTGAAGCTGGTCACTTCCGACGCTGACGCGTACGACCGCTTCTACAACATCATGGCCAACCCGATGCTGTGGTTCATCCAGCACTACCTCTGGGACCAGTCCAACGCGCCGGACATCCGGCGCAACGAGACCGAGGCGTTCGAGTTCGGTTACAACGCGGTCAACGAGGACCTCGCGCGGGCCGTAGTGGAGGAGATCGAGGGGATCGAAAAGCCCGTAGTGATGGTCCACGACTATCACCTCTACACGCTGCCGGGATTGCTGCGCCGGGCGCGCCCCGACGT
>DASYFZ010000613.1:0-4674 GCA_036000295.1 Solirubrobacteraceae bacterium | reverse complement strand
TGCCGGCGTGAGCCTTCTTTCGACGCTCGCGCCAGCCTCTCACTCTGCTGTCGTGCCCAGTTGCCATCACGAGCGCCACCAATAATGCGATCGCGCCGATGGCGATTTCGCCGCTGGGACTCAGCAGGTGAGTGGACGTCTTCACGACGCTCGATCCGTGGAGCGAGAAGACAATCGCCAGGCCCGAGACGACGCTGGTCGTGTAGGCGCCGAGCAGGTACCCCGTCATGAGTCGCTTCCGGTGCGGGAGCAGCATCATCACGGTCGTCGCCGCTAGAAGCGACGGGTTGACCATCGCGACCAGCGCGGATACGAGCACCAGCATGATGTCGGGGTTCATGGGGCGTCACCAGCGGTGATCGGTGATCCGTCGGTGTGTGACTCGGACCCGGCTTTGCCTTCAGTGTTTAGGAGGACGCGACGCCGGCCAGCGGCTCGGGCTCTCGATCGGGCTCGACCGGCCGGCAGCGGTCCCGGGACCTGAAGAACTCGGCCCCCTCGATGCTGATATGGGGGAGGATCCGCTCGAGCCAGCCGGGGATGTACCAGTTGGCCTTACCCATCATGACCATCAGTGCCGGCACGAGCAGACAGCGGACGATGGTGGCGTCGAGGATCACCGCCACGGCCAGACCGATTCCGAACTGCTTGACGGTCGGGTCGCCGTTGAGCACGAAGCTGCCGAACACGAACACCATGATCGTCGCCGCGGCGGTGATCACGCGAGCGCTGGTGACCAGGCCGGATACCACGCTCTGTTTGTTGTCCTCACCGGCGCGCACGTGTTCCTCGATCTGGCTGACCAGGAACACCTCGTAGTCCATCGACAGACCGAACAGGACCGCGAACATGAACAGCGGCACATAGGAGACGATCTGCACCGCACTGTCCAGGCCGATCAGGCTGTGCAGCCATCCAAACTGGAAGATCGCCGTCAGCACGCCGTAGGCGGCGCCGATCGACAGCACGTTCATCAGTGCCGCCTGAACCGGGATCACGACCGTACGGAAGGCAAGCGTCAGCAGCAGGAAGCTGAGCGCGATCACCACCACGATCTGGAGCGGGAGCTTGCTCGAGATGTTCGACGCCAGGTCGATGTAGCTGGCCGTGGTGCCGCCGACGTAGGCCTTCATGTTGGTGCTCTTCTCCGCCTGCGGGATCACCGAGCGTCTGAGGTTGTTGACCAGGTCAGTGGTGGCGTTTTCGGCCGGGCCCTTCGTCGGAACCGCGTTGAAGTACGCGGTGGTCCCGGCCTTGTCGAGCTGCATCGGAGTGACTGCCGCTACCCCGTGGGTCTGCGACACATCCTTCTGCAGCGTCGCCAACCGCGAGTCACTGGTGTTCTTGGCGGGCGACCCTAGCGAAACCGTTACGATCAGTGGCCCGTTCACCCCCGCGCCGAAGTTCTGGGAGATCTGGTCATACGCCTGCCGGGCGGTCGTCGACTGCGACAGCGCTCCGACGTCCTTCTGCCCCAGGTTCAAGGACAGCAGCGGGACCGCCAGCGGGATCAGGATCACCAGCGCGGCGAGCCCGGCGATCACGGGATGGCCCGCCACCGCGGATGCCCATCGTGCCCACATGCTCCGCGTGGGATGTGGGTCCTTGTGTCGCCCGCGCACGCGCAACGAGTTGATGTGTGGGCCAACGATCGCGAGCGTCGCCGGCAACAGCGTCACGGCGGCGAGGACGGCGACGACGACCGCGATGGCGGCCATCAAGCCCATTGTCGTCACCAGCGGGATGTTGGCCACGGCCAGCGACACGAGCGCGATCGTCACCGTCCCACCGGCGAACACCACCGCGCCGCCTGAGGTGGCGGCCGCTCGGGCGATCGACTCCCTGAGGTCGAGGCCATCGTCCATCCCGCGGAAGTGCCGCGTCACGATGAACAGCGCGTAGTCGATCCCGACACCGAGTCCGATCATCGTGGCCAGCGTCGGCGCCACCGTCGAGACGGTCGCCACGTGGCTGAGCATGCGAATAATCGCGAGCGTGCAGGCCAGCGCCAGGATCGCGTTGATGATCGGCAGCAGCATCGCCACCATGGTTCCGAAGGTGAAGGCGAGGATCACCATCGCCGCGATGATTCCGATCAGCTCGCTCGACTCCGTCGACGGCTTGGACACCTTCTGCCCGAGCTGACCGCCCGTCTGGACCTCGATTCCCGCCGTTTCAGCAGGCTTGGATGCCGCGTCGATGATGTCCTGAGCATCTCCGACCGACAGCTGCCCGGCACTGACCGTGGTGGTCACTGACAGGTATCCGGTCGCCTTGTCCTTGCTCAGCGCCGAAGCGCCCTGGGAGGTGAGCGGATTGACAACCGAGGCGACGTGCGGCGCCTTCGCCACATCGGACGCGGCCTCATTGACCGCGCTCGAGTAGTTCGAGTCGGTCAGCTTCCCGCTCTTCACGTGCAGGACGATCGGGCTGGAGCCGTTCGCCTGGGCGGGGAACGAGTGGTTCAGCGCGTCGGTGGACCGCTGGCTGTCGGTCCCGGGCAGCTTCAGGTTGTCGCTCGTGTTATCGCTCAGGCGATGCGACACCGCGACGAGCGCAACTGCCGTCAGGATCCAGACGGCGAGGACCACGAAGCGACGTCGGACGCAGAACCGCGCGATCGCATAGAGCACACCAGTCATGTTCAGCCCTTTCCTCTACGTCAGCCGGCGCTGCGCTGACGTTTGTGTTGGCGTGGGCACATCCTGGGCGCGACCACTGCCCCTCACAAGAGGGGAACCCCGTGTGTTTCCCCCACCGTTTTTGCTACTCGGCGATCGCGCCAGCGAGCTGGAAGCGTGAGCGGATCCCCAGCTTGTGATACGCGCTTGAGAGGTGGCGTTCGACCGTCTTCTCGGTGACGAACAGCGCCTGAGCGATCTCGCGGTTGGTGTGTCCTTCCGCTGCCTGGCGGCAGACGCGCCACTCCGCGGCGGTTAGCGCATTGGGCCCGGTCAGCTCGACCCTTGCGCGGCGGCCGGGGCCGGCTTGGAGCTCAGCGCGCGCAGCCTCGGCGAGCGCGATCGCCCCGCACCGTTCCGCAAGCTCGATCGCCTGGCGCTCGGCATCTCGCCCCTCGCGCCGCCGGCCGGCGCGGCTCAGCGCGGCGCCGAGATCGGCGAGCGCGTAGGCGAGTTCGAGCCGTGCGGAGCTTGGTTCGAGGATCGATATCGCCTCCTCGAGAAGGACCAGGGCCTCGTCTTCACCGCTCACCCGGGCCGCCGCGCGCAGCGACATCCCCAATACCCCCGCCACGCCTGCGCGCCGCGCGAGGGCCAACTGCTCGCGCGCCAGCGACTCTGCCCGCTCGCGCTCGCCCAGCGAGGCAAGCGCGCCGACAGCGTGCGCCCTCCAATCGGACGGCCACATCAGCCCCAGCTTTTCCACCCGCTGACCGCACCACAGCAGGTCCGAGACTCCCTCTCGCACCTGCTCCCGCGCCATCCGCAGGCGCCCTCGAGCGATCAGGTATTGGTCGAGGTACAGCCGATCCTCGCCGATCCCGGCCGCGTCGCCGGTAGCCACGAGCTCGCTGGCGGCATCGAGCTCTCCGCGCTCGATGTGCACCACGATCGCCACCGCAAGAAGCTGCACGAACGCGAAATGCTGTTCCTTGACCAGTCGCAGGCCGGTCTCGGCCTCGACCTGCGCGTCGTGAAGAGATCCCCGCGCGAGCGCGATCGCGGCGCGCTGCCCGTGGATGAGGCCCTGCCTGGCCGTGTGGCCCTCCCGACGCGCCCCTTCCAGTCCGAGGTCAAGCAGTCGAAGCGCGAGCTCATAGCGCTCCGCGAGCCGCAGCGTGTGCACAGCCAGGAAACCCGCGTTCGTGGCCGCGGACGGCGGCAACCCGGCGGCGAGCGCGGCCTCCACTGCGTCGGCCGCCGCTTGCGCCGGCTCTCCATGGATCAGCTGCTCCAGAGCGGTGTGGATTTCCGCGACCGCCTCGAACCCGGGGTGACCTCGCGCCTGATCCCGAAACCGCTGCAGATGTGCGTTCAACCGAGGGCGCAGCTGCGGAGCGATCGTGGCGAGCATCAACACGTCGCAGCCCAGTTCGAGCGAGCGCTCGGCGTCCACCGGGGCCAGCTCGGTGGCCAGCGATGACAGCGCGTCGAAGGTCATGTCCCAAGACGATCGGCCGCCCGACACGACGGTGCACCGCGCCAGCATGGACGCCGCCTCGGCTCGAGTGTCCAAGTCGACCCGCGAGCTCACCACCGCGCGCAAATGGGTTTCCGCTGACTCGAAATGCATCGCCGCCACCTCGTACCGGCCCAGCTCGGTGAGGATCTCGGCTCGTTCGGGCTCAGCCGGAGATTCGTCAAGCGCCCGATTCAGACGCGCCGCGGCCGCTGCGGGCGCGCCCCGCCTGGCCGCGGCCGAGGCTGCGGACCTCAGCGTCTGCACCCGGCGGACGTCTCCGTTAGCGCCGGTCAGCAACAGGTGTGCGGTCACGCGCTCGGGAGAGGCGCCCAGCCGGACCAGCGCGTCGGCTGCCGCCGCGTGCCGTGATTGGCGCTCGCCGGGCACCAGGTCCTCGTACAGCGCCGCGCGGACGATCGGGTGGACGAACCCCAAGCGTGCGGTCCCCGCGAAGATGTCGGCGCGCACCAGGTCATCCGCGGCCTCGCGCGCTTGGGCTTCATTGATCCCCGTGACGTCGGCCACGAGCTG
>DASYFZ010000610.1:0-7064 GCA_036000295.1 Solirubrobacteraceae bacterium | reverse complement strand
CTGGTCGTTGGCGCCCTCTTCGAGGTAGATGAAGTACGCGCGCTCGGCGATGTCGGCCTGGCTCGGCTCCGGCCGCTTGGCCTTTGACTTCGTCGAACGAACGCGTCGCGAGACGGTCTTGGGCAGCTTGGTGCTCATCTGCTTCTCCTCAGTTTCACGGTCGTCAAACCAGCCCTCGCGTACGCAAGGGCGTGCGCATGGATTCGACAACCGGGCGGCGACCCCTGCCCGTTGCGAGCAAGCCGACCCCGGGGCCGGCCACACCGCTCAGGCTGCCTCGACCTCGCCCTGCCGGCGTGACTGAAACCACTCCAGCAGCTGGTCGCTGGGCAGCGGGCGGCTCAGGTAGTACCCCTGCGCGATCTTGCAGCCGAGATCCCGCAACCGGTTCCACAGCTCGAGTGACTCGACCCCTTCGGCTACGACGTCGAGCCCGAGGTTACGGCCGAGGTCGACCGTCGAGCGGACGATCACCGCGTCGTCGGCTTGCTCGCTCATGTTCATCACGAACGACCGGTCGATCTTGATCTCATCGACGGGAAGCTGGCGCAGGTAGGACAGCGACGAGTAGCCGGTCCCGAAATCGTCGATCGACAGCCGGATGCCGAGCTGGGACAGCTCGGTGAGGATCGCCTTGGCGCGCGTCGGGTTGGCGAGCATCGACGATTCTGTGACCTCGAGCTCGAGCCAGTCCGGGTCGGCGCGCCATTGCGCCAGCAGGGCCTTCAGCTCGCTCGGGAATTCGATGTCGAGCAGGCTGCGTGTCGACAGGTTGACCGACACGGCGAGCTTCAGTCCCGCTTCCCGCCATTCCCTCCCCTGCCGCAACGCCTCATCGATCACGTACAGCGTCAGCGGCCCGATCAGGCTGGTCTCCTGCGCAAGCGGGATGAACGCGTCCGGATACAGCAGGCCGCGCTCGGGGTGCTCCCAGCGGATCAGCGCCTCGACAGAGCCCACGTCGCCGTTGGACAGCGCGGCCTTGGGCTGGTAGTGCAGGACCAGCTCGCGCTCGGCGATCGCGCGGCGCAGCTCAGCCACGAGCGTGAGGCGGTTGACGTCGTACTCGTGCGAGTCCTCGTCGTAACGGGTGAACGGGGTGTTGTCGCGCTTGGAGTCGTACATGGCGACGTCGGCTCGCTGGATCAGGATCTGTGCGCTCTCGCCGTGGTGCGGGAAGATCGCAACGCCGATCGACGCCTCGATCGCGAGCGGCAGGCCCTGTACCTCGACGGGGCGCTCGAGCAGCGAGCGGATGCGCTTGATCACCGGCTCGACGTCCTCCTCGCCGTGAAGCTCGGGAAGCAGCAGCCCGAACTCGTCGCCGCCGAGGCGCGCGACGGTGTCCGACGCGCGCACCGCGTGGCGCATGCGGCGGCTCACTTCGATCAGCAGCTGGTCACCCGCCGGGTGCCCAAGCGAGTCGTTGACTTCCTTGAAACGATCGAGGTCCATCAGCGCGACCGCCAGTAGCGTGCCGTTGCGCCTTGCGTGGCGGATCGCCTGATCGATCCGCTCACCGAACAGGATCCGGTTGGGCAGGCCGGTGAGGGGGTCATGGAGCGCCTGGTGCTCGTTGAGCTCGGACTGGCGGATCAGGTCGCGCTCGGCGCGCTTGCGTTCGGTGATGTTCTCGACCATTGCCACGGTGCAGGGTGCGTGATCGCCGTCTCCCTGTTCGCGGACGGCTCGCAGGTGCGCCCAGACAGAGCGGCCGTGCGCCACCGTGCAGTGCACTTCGACCGCGACCGATTCGCGCTCGCCCGACGTCACGTCCGCAAGCAGGTCGTCGACAGAGTCCCGCTGCTCGGGCACCACGCACGTGCTGAACGGGCGGCCGACGAGCTCCGCGGCGCCGACGCCGAGCATCTCCGCGAGCGCGGGGTTGACCTCGACCGCCCGGCCCTCATCGTCGAGTCGAAGAATTCCGATCGAGGCGCCGTCGAACAGCGTGCGGAACCGAGCCAGCGCTCGCGCTTGAGCCGTGCGCGCCTCGACCTCCGCGGCTCGTGCGACCGCCGCCGACAGCACCATCGACAGCATCTCGAGCGTGTCGCGATCCTCCTGGTCGAGGCCGAACTTGGTGCGGCTCATCACGTTGAGCGTGCCGATCACGTCGCCGCCGCGCAGCAGTGGCACGCAGATCAGGCACTCGTCCCCAAGCTTTGAGCGAAGCTCCTGGTTGATCCGGGGGTCGTTGGGGGCGTCCTCGACGAGGATCGGCTGGCCGCTCTCGATGGCGAAGCGCGCGATCGAGCCGGCGATCGGCCGGCGAGCGTCGAACGCCTTGACCGCGATGCCGGTCACCGCGCGGGTGTGCAGCATCGCCCCCTCGATCAGGTTGACCATCGCGCCGTGCGCCGCGGTGATCTCCTGGGCGCGCTCAGCGATCAATTGGATGACGCTCTGGAGCTCCTCGCCGGCGGCGGCGATGTCGCGCCCGGTCTCGACGATCAGTGACAGTCGCTGGTCGCTTGAGCGCTTCGCCCCAGGCACCGCTCGTCCTCACCTCGTATGGCCATGCGAAAGTGATCGGCCCGGGACTTGTGGGCTTGAGCACGAGCAAGGCCACCAGACCAACGGCCGATGCTTCACCACCGCCGCTACGACATACGTCCAGTCGCACGAACCCGGGGCTAAAGGTTCCTTGCACATCTGCCGAATACAGTTTCCAGAGCGGCTGTCCACACGGATGGCGGGGCACAGGCAAAGGGGTCTCGCCCGAATGGACGCCGCCGGCAAGGTACGGATCGTGCGCCACGGACGGCGACCCCAGGACGGGAGGTTTCCCCATGTCTGCTGTCATCCACCGCCGCCTGCGCAGGGCGATTTTCGCTGTCGCGACCTGCGTCGGCGTGTTCGCGAGCACGGGAGTCGCGCTCGCATCGTGCCCAACCCAGCCCGTGAGCACCCCGTTCTCGCAGTGGGGGGACTCCAACGACTATTTCCTGGTCCCCGGCAGCTCCTTCGAGGGCACTGCTGACCAGCTGGGCTGGACGCTGTCAAACGCCAGCCTCACCGCCGGCAACGAGCCGTTCAACGTCAACGACCCTGGTGACCAGCAGTCGCTGACAATCAACGGCGGCGGCAGCGCAACGTCTCCCTTTTTCTGCGTGGACGAGACGATGTCGGGCCTGCGGTTCTTCGCTCAGCAGGTCGATGCGGGAACGGATCTCCGCGTCAAGGCCCTGATCCAGAACGCGGACGGCAGCGTGACCGCCGTCCCGATCGCCGATCTCGCCGATGGCTCGATGCCCGCATGGGCGCCGACGGACCCGCTGGGCGGCTCGGGCCACCTGCCCGCCGGCAGCTCGCTGATGGTGGCGCTGCGCTTCCGCGCCCCCGTTTCGAGCGGCAGCTGGCAGATCGACGACATCTACGTGGACCCGTACCGCTCCGGCTGAGTCCCGCAAGATGATCGCGATCGGTCCAAGCGGTTCACCCCGCGCGGAGCTCACCGACGAACAGCAGTCGGCGACCGAGCGCCTGCTCGAGAGCAGCTGGGGGCAGCGCGAACGGCGTGCGTCGCGTCGCGAGCTGGGGGTCGATGCGACCGCGGCCGGCCTGTTCGTCGCCGCCGCGGGCGCGCTGGCCCTGGCCGGCGACACGACCGGTTTGCGCCCCGGCATCGCGGCGCTGCTGATCGCGGTCTACGCGGTCGTCGCTCGGATCGAGTTCCCGGTCGGAGCCGGCTACGTGGTGCCGACGCAGCTGATCCTCGTCCCGATGTTGCTGCTGCTGCCACCGGCGGTCGTGCCGGCCGCCGTCGGGCTCGGGCTGGTGCTCGCCGCCACTGTCGACTGGTCGCTGGGCCGCGTGCCACCTCGCCGCGTCCTGTCGGCTGTGCCCGACGCCTGGCATGCGATCGGCCCGGCGCTCGTGCTGGTGCTCGCGGGATCGCCGTTCATCGACTTCGACCAGCTGCCCCTGCTGGTTGCCGCGTTCGCCGCCGGATGCATCGTCGACCTCGGGTGCTCGCTCGTGCGCATGCGCCTAGCCGGTGTCGGGCCCGAGCTGCACCTGCAGATGAAGGTGATCGCCGTCGTGTGGGCCGTCGACGCCTGCCTGGCACCACTGGGCTTGCTCGCCGCGATCGCCACCCGACAGAACGACATCGCGATCGTGTTCGTGCTGCCGCTCGCGTTTCTGCTGTCGGTGCTGGCACGTGATCGCAGCGAGCGGATCAACCAGGCGCACCGTCGCCTCAAGCTCGTCGAGCAGGAACGCGCCCGACTGCAGACAGCGGTCCGCAGGCTGGGCGACGCGTTCGCGGCCAAGCTCGAGCTCAACGGGCTGCTGGAGATCCTTCTGCAGGGCTCGGTGGAGGCGCTCGACGCCGCGGCCGGGCGCCTTGACCTCGGCGACGAGCCCGCCGCCCTGCAACTCGAGGCAGGCGCCGAACGATGGCTCGATGTGCTGGGGCGAGTGATCCCCAAGCACGACGTCAACGACGGCGCGGCACAGATCGCATCCGCGGGCGGCTGGATCCTCGGCATCCCGATCCGTATCGCCGCTTCGCCCCGTGAGATCACCGGTGTCGTCTGGTTCGCCCGGCCCGGCCGGATGTTCGAGGACGACGAGATCGCCCTGATCGCCGAGCTGATCGCCAAGGTAGAGCTGTCTGCGGCCGAGATCATCGCGCACCACACGATCCGCGAGCAGGCTTTGACCGATCCGCTTACGGGTCTTGGCAACCGGCGCAAGCTCGGCGCCGAGCTCGAGAGCGCATTCGCCGCAGACGGCCAGTCGCTGCTCCTGTTGTTCGACCTCGATGGCTTCAAGGACTACAACGACACGTTCGGTCACCTCGCCGGCGACCAGGTTCTGTCCCGCCTGGGAGCGAAGCTGCGTCGCGCGGTCGACGGCCATGGTCGCGCCTACCGCCTCGGCGGCGACGAGTTCTGCGCGCACCTCGATCTCGACGGCCAGGACCCGGATCAGATGATCCTCTCGGTCGCCGGCGCACTGACCGAGGTCGGCAGTGACTACACGGTCGGCGCATCGGTTGGCGCCGTGGTGCTTCCGCGTGAAGCCGACAGCCCCGAGGCCGCGCTCCGGCTGGCCGACGAGCGCATGTATGCACACAAGCGCAGCCGCTCGACCGCCGCCCGCGCCCAAGCGGGCGAGGTCCTGCTGCGCACGATGCGCGCCAAGCAGCCCGAGCTCGACGCCCACTCCAACAAGGTCGCCGAGCTCGCAACCAAGGTGGCGTGCCGGCTCGGCGTGGTGGGCGACGCCCTCGAGGAGATCTCGAGGGCCGCGCAGCTACACGACATCGGCAAGGTTGCGATCCCCGACGAGATCCTCAACAAGCCCACCAGCCTGAACACGAGCGACTGGCAGCACATCCGCAGCCACACCGTCCTCGGCGAGAGCATCCTTGAAGGCGCTCCCGCCTTAAGGGGCGTCGCGCGGCTGGTCCGCGCCAGTCACGAGCGATGGGACGGCGCCGGCTATCCCGACAATCTCCGCGGCGAGGAGATTCCGCTCGGAGCCAGGATCGTCAGCGTCTGCGACGCCTACGAGGCGATGACCACCGAGCGCCCGTACCGCTCGGCGATCGCGCACGACACCGCATGCCAGGAACTGCAGCGCTGCGCGGGCAAACAGTTCGATCCGGCGGTCGTAAGCGCCTTCTTGAACGTCGCAGAGAGCCGCGACGACGAGCGGAAGCTCGACTCTGCGCAGGGCGCCGCGGCGCACGTGCGCAACTTCCTCGGCGCGGCGGCAGAGTAGGCCACGTCAGAGCGCCCGCAGCACGCCGCCGCGCAGCGCCACCGGGATCGGATCGACGATCTCCAGCGACGGCGCGCCCGACAGCTCGGTGTTGCGAAACCCCAGAAAGGCCCAGGTGCCGTCGCGGCGTTGCACCAGCGGAGCCGCCGACAGCTCCGGATCGGCCTCGAAAGGCAAGGCGGCGCGCACGTCCCAGGGGCCGGTGAGCGAGTCGCCGAGCACATACCAGGTGGCGAACCTCCCGAACCGGGCGATCTGCTCGTCGGCCTGGCGCTCGGGCTGGCACGTGAACACCAGCAGCGGCCGGCCGTCGACGATCCGGGCCTGGGCGACCTCGAGCTCACTGAACCCGGCCGGTTGTGAGAGCGGGGGCGCCGCCTCCCAGGTCAGCATGTCGGCGCTCCGAGCGTGCGCCAGCACGCCGCTGTGCATGAGCGGCACTCCGGCCGCGCGAGCGGTGATCAGCATGTGCCAGCCGGCGCCGTCCGGATCCGCGAACACGAACGGGTCGCGCCACGTGGAGCTGCGCCCAGTTTCGCCCGCGAGCGTGCGATACCAGTGCGGGTCGGGGGCGACCAATGGCGCGTCGCCGACCCGCCGCCAGGCGAACAGATCATCGGACTGCGCGACGCCGATCCGCTGGTCTTCGGTGCCCAGCCCGTCGGACGTCGACAGCGCGCTGTAGTACAAGCACCAGACGCCGTCGCCGCCGAGCTGCACCGAGCCGGTCCAGATCGCCAGGTCGTCCCAGCGCCCCTCTGCGGGCGCCAGCGCGTCGTCGTGCAGCGTCCAGGCCGAGAGGTCCGAGGACGTGGCGTGGCCCACGCGCGCCGCCGTGTGGCGAAGCGCCGGATCTCCCAGCGCGCGCGGTGCCTTGAGGAAGAACAGGTGGTAGAGCTCACCGTCGTCGGCGATCCAGCTGTCCCACACCCAGTCGTCGGGCAGCGTCAGCACGCGGCCATCGTCGCACGAGGAGGTGGCCAAGCTCGGTGCGAGACCGTAAGCTGGCACGTCGATGGTGGGTATGGCGCACCCTGGGGCACCTGAGACGGAGCGACTGCTCTGAGCAGCTCGGCGACGACAGCTCACCCGCCGAAGGAGGCGATGCCGGATGAGTTCTCGTCGCGGCACCTGCTCGTCCGCGTCGCCCAGATCGCTGCACTGATCGCCCTGGTCGCGGTCGCCGTGACCGCGCTGCCCGGCCTCGACGACGTGAAGTCCCGAGTCGCGGGCGCCGACCCGAAATGGGTCGTCGCGTGCGCGGTCGCCGAGCTCGGGTCGTGCGCCGGCTACCTGCTGGTGTTCCGCGACACGTTCTGCACCCAGAT
>DASYFZ010000062.1:0-7142 GCA_036000295.1 Solirubrobacteraceae bacterium | reverse complement strand
CTTGAAGGCTGCGCGGCATGCGCGCGACGAGGTGCCAACCATCCTCGTCGAGGATCTCGTCTTCGAGTGCGCCGTCGCATAGCGCGATGCGCTCGCGCATCGCGTCGGTGGGCCATGCGTTCGGTCCGCGGCAGGGAGCGGTGAGCCGCAGCTCGAGGTCCTCGTCGCGAAACCGCACCGTGACAGCCACACTCGGTGCGCTGTGACGGCGAGCGCTCTCCAGAGCGTCCTCGAGGATCCGATAGAGGCTGAGGTCGACTCCGGCGGCCACCGTTCCCGGCTCACCGTCCACCCGCAGCTCGACCGGTTGACCGCGCTCGCGCGCGCGTTGGATCAGGGAGTAGACCTGAGCGACGCCCGGTTGCGGCTCGCGCCCTGCCCGATCATCGCCTCGTCGCAGAACTCCGAGGATGCGGCGCATCTCCGCGAGCGTCTGGCGCCCGGTGTCCTCGATCGCGCCCATCGCTACGTCAGCTCGTGCCGGATCCTCGGCGAGCATGCTGCGGGCGCCCTCGGCCTGGATGACCATCCCCGCGACGCTGCGCGCCACGACCGCGTGTAGCTCGCTGGCGATTCGCGACCGTTCGCCTGCGACGGCCAGCTGCGCGCGGTCCTCGCGCTCGGCCCTCAGCCGGGCGGAGGTGCGCTGCAGCTCCGAAATCAGCGTCCGGCGCGCGCGGATCGCTCGCCCGGCTGCCCATGCCGCGCTGATCGTGAACGCCGCCCCGGCAAGGTTGTCGACCGGCTGGTGATGCGCGATCAGCTCGCTGATCGCTGTGCTCCCGAGCAGGAATGCGAGTGCGAGCACGGCCGGGCGTCGGGCCAACCAAGCCGCGGCTGTGTATGCCGGAACAAGCAAGAAATACGCCGCAAGCAGCGGTGAGTGGTCAAGCGTCGTGAGGAATGCGTTCATCACCGCGGCGAGCGCTCCGACGACGAGCAGGAACCACAGCGGCGAGCGCCGGCGCCAGACTGCCGCAAGCGCGACCGCGGCCACGGCCAGCATGTTCAGCGCGAGCGGCCCGTGACGGTGATCACCGGTCAGCACACCGATCTCCAGCGCCACCAGCAACACCCCGGCGCACGCCGGGTCAAGCCAGCGCCAACGCAAGCCACGCTCGGGCACGACCGGCGAGCGGTCGTCGCTGGCCCGCGCGGTCACCGGGTCCGGAGAGGGCCCGATGCCCTCAACGGGAATTCGCGCGCGGACCGCAAAGCCGTGCGTGTCGGTGCGCGGCCCGGCGTGCAGCTCACCGCCGTACAACCTGACCCGTTCACTCATCCCGACCAGGCCGTGCCCGGGTTCATGGTTGTTGTCGCGGGTGGGCGTTGCCCGGTGGCCATTGTCCGAAACCTCCAGCTCGACGCAACCGGCCGCCACGCTCACGTTCACGCGTGCGCGCGCGACGCCAGCGTGCTTGATCACATTCGTCAGCGCCTCCTGCACGACGCGGTAGGCGACCAGATCCAGCCCCCGCGACAGCGCCTCCAGCCGACCGTCGACATGCACGTGCACCGGCAGGCCTGCGGCGCGCGCGCGGTCGACGAGCGCATCCAGTTGCGAGAGGCCGGGTGCAGCCGAGCCCGCCAGCGCGCCGTTGCCGCGGTGTAGCACGCCGACGATCCGCCGTAGCTCCACCAGCGCATCACGGCCCGCGCTCTCGACCACCCGCATCGCTTCGCGTGCCCTTTCGATATCAACGCTCGCGACGCCGCGCGCGCCGCTGCTCTGAAGCACCATCACGCTGACGTCGTGCGCGATCACATCGTGCAGCTCGCGAGCCATCCGGTGTCGCTCCTCGGCCGCGGCGCGACCCGCGCGGTCCTCCTGGCTGTCCGCCAGCCGTGCGGTGCTCGCCTCGAGCTCCTGCGTCAGCGCCCTGCGCGTCTCAAGCGTCCACCCGACCGCGAACGGCAAACCACCCAACAACGCCCAGGACCCCAGCACCGCGGCGGCCGAACCGCCGGGTTGGGAGTAAGTGATCACCACGACTCCCACCAGCCAGTAGGCGAACACGACCGCCGCCCCGACTATGCGCTCACGACCCCTCGCGCGGCGGCCGAGCACATAGAAGTTCAACGCGATCGCCGCCACCTCGAACGCACCGCCGCCGGTGTAACCGCTGGCAAGCTGGAATGCCATGAACGCGGTGACCGCGAGCACCGTTGTCCTCCACGGGTTTACTCGCCGCCACGCAACGCTACTCGTGAGCAAGACGAGCGGCACGATCGCCAGTTCCTGCAGCCCGCGGTGAAACTGCGAGGAGGAGTCCGCAAGTGCGCCGGCCGTGAGCAGCACTGCCAGCACCCAGTCGATCACCCGCAGATCGACCGTTCGTGCCCACCCGATCAGCCTGCGCCCAATGCCCACACGCGCACGCTAGCGCCACCGTCAGCACTGCGCATCCCACCAGCCGACGACTTGGGTCCTACCTGAGTTGGACCCAAGCGCCGTCAGATCACCCGTCAGTCGACCCAAAGTCCTACCGCTGGCAGACGACAGCAGCGCCAACCGCTGACACGCTGCGCCAACCAAATCAGGAGGCCAGCATGTCGAATACTGCAGTTTCACTGACAACTCTCAGTCGCCGGTCCTGGATCGTCCTCGTCGCAGCCGACGTGCTGCTCTTTGCGCTCGCCAACCTCACCGCCAAGAACAGCAGCCATCCCGGCACCGCAAGCAACGTGTTCTTCGGCGCATTCGCGATCGGCGCTGTGCTGCTGATCGCGCTGGCGATCGCCACCCTCCTCAAGTCACGCCGGGGAACATCGCGATGAGCGCCATTGCCAGAGCCGCAGCCATCCTCGGCGCGAGCGCATCGATCCTTAGTGTCGGTATTGCGTCCGCAAGCAGCGCGGCCAAGCCGCGGCTGCCGACCCTGACGCTCGCGCTGAACGGAAGGACGGTCCTTGTCAGCGGTCCGCTCCAGTCCGGGGCGGTGAACGTCGTCTCCACGGCGAGCGTCAAGCACACCGAACCGGTGCTGATCCGCCTCCACACCGGAGTCCCGTTCTCAGCCTTCGCCCGGGCAGGTGCGGCGATCAACGCCCACCACGGCGACCTCAACTACCTCGGCCCCTACGGCTCGATCGTATTCGACGTCAGCGCCGACAAGGGAACCACCAGCGCCCAGACGACGCTACAGCCCGGCAACTACCTAGCAGTCGACCTCAGCAGCAGTAACCCCGACCCGCCGCACACAACGTTCGTGATCAGTCGAGCGCAGCATCCGAGGTCGCTTCCCAGGCCGGGCGCAACAATCAGCGCGATCGACTTTGCGTTCCGGGGTCCGAGCAAGGTTCACGACGGCGAGCTCGTGCGATTCCAGAACAACGGCTTCGTCGTGCACCCGGTCCAGGGGATCGGCGTTAGGAACGCCAAGACCGCCAGACGGCTGACCGCCCTGCTTCGTGCCGCAAACGACAAGGAGGCCCCGAAGCTCGGGATCAGCTTCCCGGAGTTCGCCGGACCACTGTCACCTGGCGGCGTCCAGCAGGAGCTGATCAACGAGCCGCCCGGCATCTACGTCCTCGCCAGCATCCTGCGCACCCAGGACGGCCGCGAACAAACGCAGATCGGCATGGAACGCACCATCCAGATCGTCAGGTAACGCCCACACGTCACCAGGCCCCGTGACCCCGAGAGGCGTATCCAGCAACGCGTAGTCGATGGAGTCGGCGTGCTCAGACCGTCGCAAGGTCGCATCAATGCTCGACCGAGGCATCACGAGGACGCCACCTTGCAAGAGAGCAGTTTGTGAACAAGGGGTTGGGGGTCAAGTCTCCCGGCGGGCTTCCGAGTGCCACCCGATCGCGCCGACCAGGTCGAGCCTCACTGGTGCGCGTTCTTGCGCGATCTCAGCGTAAGTAGGACACTATCGATCATGACGAACATCACGCTGATCGGCGCGGGCAGCGTCGAGTTCACACAGATCCTGTTGGCCGACATGAGCGAGTTCCCGGAGCTGGCGGGGACGACGATCACGCTCCACGACATCGACGAACAGCGGCTCGACACGGCCGACCGGATCGCCCGCTACGTCAACGACCACACCGGCGCGCAGTTTCAGATTCGCGCTCACCTCGATCGGCGGGCGGCGCTCGACCAAGCCGACTATGTCGTCAATGAAATCCAGGTTGGCGGCTTCGATGCCACGCTGCGCGACTTCGAGATCCCCAAGCGGTACGGGCTGCGCCAGACGATCGGCGACACAATCGGGGTCGGGGGCGTCTTTCGCGGGCTGCGGACAATCCCGGTGCTCGTCGACATCGCGAACGACATGGCCGAGCTGTGCCCCGACGCGATCCTGCTCAACTACGCCAACCCGATGGCGATGCTCCCGTGGTCGGTGTGGGAGGGCTCGCCGCTGGCCAATGCGATCGGCCTGTGCCATTCCGTGCAGAACACCCACGAGCAGTTGGCCGAGATCGTCGGCATCCCGGTGGACGACATCGAGTTCTTCACCGCCGGTCTCAACCACCAGGCATTCGTGCTCCGATTCGAGCGCAACGGCGAGAGCCTCTACCCCGTGCTCGACGAGGCGATCGAGCGCGATCCCGATGGCCTTGGCCGCCGGGTGCGGATCGAGCTCTATCGCCGGTTTGGGTTCTTCCCCACCGAGTCAAGCGAGCACAGCGCGGAGTATGTGCCCTGGTTCATGCACCACGACGACGAGATCGAGCGCTATCGGATCCCCGTCGACGAGTACATCCGCCGCTCGGTCGAGAACCTCGAGGAATACGAGCAGACACGCAAGAGCCTGGCCGAGGGCGCGCCGATCGCTATCCAGCGAGAGGGTGAGCTGGCGCCCCGCTACATCCATTCGTTCGTCACCGGCGAGCGCCGGCTCGAGTACGGGAACGTCCGCAACGACGGGCTGATCGACGATCTCCCGCAAGGGTGTTGCGTCGAGGTGCCGTGCTGGGTGGATGGCGACGGCGTCCACCCGATCGCGGTCGGCAGGCTCCCGCCGCAATGCGCCGCGCTCAACCGGACGTTCGTGAACGTCGCCGAGCTGACGATGCGCGCCGCGCTCGAAGAGCGGCGCGACCACGTCTACCAGGCCGTGATGATGGACCCCAACGCCGGTGCCACGCTCACGATCGCTCAGATCGAGGCCATGGTCGACGAACTGATCGAGGCGCACGGGGAGCTGATGCCGGCGGGCATCCAGGCCCGCTCGCGGCGCCGTCCGGCGTGGCAGGGCGCGCAGGCTTCAGCGGACGCGCCTTAGACGGTCGTCACGCGCACGCCGGCATCCTCGATCGCGGCGATCGCGTCGGCATCGGCGTCGGAGTCGGTGATCAGCTCGTCGACGTCGGTGAGCGCGCAGATCCGGGCGAAGGCCACCTTGCCGATCTTCGAGCTGTCGGCAACGACCGTCACCTGACCTGCCCGGTCGACCAGCGCGCGGTTGGTGTGCGCCTCGATCTCGTGATGCGTCGTCAACCCCGCCCGCGGCGAGATCCCGTCGACCGCGAGGAACGTCATGTCGAGGTTCAGCCCCTCAAGGCTTGCCTCCGCGATCGGTCCGACCAACTCATACGACTGTGCGCGCGCCACCCCTCCCGTCACGACGAGCTTCAGGTTCGGGCGCACGGCTAGCTCGGAGGCGATGTTCAGCGCGTTCGTGACGATTGTCAGCTCGCGGCGCTCGACCAGCGCGCGCGCGACCTCGGTTGTCGTCGTTCCGCCGGTCAGGCCGATCGCCCACCCGTCAACCACCCGGCTCGCCGCCTCGCGGGCGATCCGAAGCTTCTCCTGCGGCTGGCGCGCGCTCTTGTACCGCAGCGGCAACTCGTACAGAACCCCCTGCGGCACGGCGCCTCCGTGGGTGCGGCCGAGCAGACGCTGATCCTCGAGGAGTCGTAGATCGCGCCGGATCGTCGCGGCGGAGACGTCGAGCGAGGCCGCGATCTCGGCGACGCTGACGCTGCCGTTCGCCGACAAACGCTCGAGGATCACTCCGAGCCGCTCGGGCTGCTGCATGGATCGGAGTCTAAGGAGAGCGACCGGCCGATCGCGCAATTAGCGACCCACAGGATGTTGCATTCTGCGCGTCTCAACCATATATTGCGCATAAGTGAGCGTCACGCTGGAGGAGATCGAAAGCCAGCCCTCCGTCTGGCGTCAGGCTGCCGAGACCGCGCTCGACGTCGCGCCGCGGCTCCCGCCGGCCGGCCGGCGGATCGCGATCGTCGGCTGCGGGACCTCGTACTACATCGCCCAGTCCGTGGCAGTCGCGCGCGAGTCGGCGGCCCAAGGCGAGAGTGACGCTTTCGTCGCCTCCGAGATGCCAACGACGCGGACGTATGACGCCGTGCTGGCGATCTCGCGCTCCGGCACGACCACCGAGGTGGCGCGCGCGCTGAAGGCGCTCCCGGCGGGGATACCGTCGCTCGCAATTTCGGCGGTCCCGCGTAGCCCGGTAGTCGAGGCCGCGAGTGACGCCATCCTGCTCCCCTTTGCCGACGAGGAGTCGATCGTCCAGACCCGGTTCGCGACGGCGGTGCTCGCGCTGATGCGTGCGGCGCTGGGACACGACCTCGCGCCCGCGATCGAAACCGCCGAGGCGTCGCTAGCGGCGCCGCTACCGGTCGACCCCGCCGAGTTCGAGCACTTCGTGTTCCTGGGCCACGGATGGACAGTGGGGCTGGCGTTCGAGGCCGCCCTGAAGTTCCGGGAGACGAGCGGCGCATGGGCGGAGGCATATCCCGGGATGGAGTACCGCCACGGGCCGATCAGCGTGGCCGGCCCGAACACCCTGGTGTGGTTCCTTGGCGTACCTGCGCCTGACCTTGCCGAGGCGATCCGCGTCACGGGCGCGACCGTCGCGGGGAGCGGGGCAGATCCGATGGCCGAGCTCGTCACGCTCCAGCGAATGGCCGTAGCGCTCGCCCAGTCACGCGGCCTGGACCCCGACCGGCCACAGCACCTGACCAGATCCGTCGTCTTGCCATGAATGCCGGGAGGAAGAGATGAAGCGCATTTGCCTGTTGATTGCGACCGGCGCCTTGATCGTGGCCGGCTGCGGAGGCAGCAGCAGTAAGGGCAGCGGCACGGGCTCCACTCCAGCCTCGGGCTCCGGCGGCGGCCATGTCAACATCACGCTCTGGCACGGTTACACCGATGTCGAGGGGAC
>DASYFZ010000059.1:0-4077 GCA_036000295.1 Solirubrobacteraceae bacterium | reverse complement strand
GTCCTCGAGCCATGCCTTGATCTCGTCATGGCCGCGCAGCACGCGGGGCGAGCTCGGCTGAGAGATCTTGTTGGCGATCGTCACGGTCGCGTCCGGGTCGTACATCGACAGCTGCGTTGCGGCGTCGCGCTCCTCGGCTGCCCGCGCGAAGCGGTCGAGGTCGAACGTCGCGGTGGTGGTGGCGCCCATCTGGTCCCTCCAGTTCGAATGCGGGAGCCGCCTGACGCCGCCCCCGGCTGGCGCACTTACCTGCTAGTAGGTAAGCATTGATTTACGAGCCTACCTTCCAGTAGGTAAGCTGTCAAGAACCTTGTCGAATGACTGAGCCCGTGACCGTCGCCCCCGAGAACAACGCGAAGCCGACCGCAGAGCGGATCCTCGACATAGCCGAGCGGCTCGTGCAGACGCGCGGCTTCACCAACTTCAGCTACGCCGACATCGCCGCCGAGCTGGGGATCACGAAGGCGAGCCTGCATTACCACTTCCCCGGTAAGGCAGAGCTCGGACAGGCGGTGATCGCCCGCTACGGCGAGCGGTTCGCCGACGCCCTGGTCGAGATCGATCGCACCGTCCCGGATGCCCGCGCCAAGCTCGAGGCTTATGCCGGCCTTTACGCCGACGTGCTCCGCGGCAACCGGATGTGCATGTGCGGGGTCCTCGCCGGCGAGTACGAGACGCTGCCAGATCCGATGCGGGCCGCCGTCATCCGCTTCTTCGACGACAACCAGACCTGGCTCGTGCACGTGCTCGACGACGGACTGCAGGACCGAACGCTCGCGTTCTCCGGCTCAAAGGAGGACGTGGCGCAGACGATCCTGGTCACGCTAGAGGGCGCGATGCTGGTGGCGCGCCCCTACGGCGACCTGGGCAGGTTCACAGCCGCGTCGCAGCAGCTGATCATCGGCCTGACGGGCAGCGGGGCAGTTTAGGACCCGCCACCGGCCTCGTTCTCGAGCATCAGCAAGGACCTGCCGCCGACCACAATCTCGTCGGTCGGCACCACGGCCGGAGGACCGCTCCCGTGCGCCGTATCGACTACGGCCGACCACGAGATGCCGCGAAGCTGCTGGGGCAGGCTGAACGTCAGCGGCTCCCACCAGGCGTTGATGAGCAGCACGAACGCGTTGGTGGGCGGCGCCGCTGCGACGGCGCGCGCGTACGGCTCGCGCCAGTCGGCGCCGGTCATCGCCGCGCCGTCTGGCCGGTACCAGGAGAGCTCGTCCGGGAGCAGGAATCGCCGGCGGCGCAGGCCCGGGGTGGCGCGTCGCAGGCGGCACAGCGAGGCGACGAACTCGAACAGCTCCTGCCGGTCGGCGTCGATCGACCAGTCGAACCAGCTGACTGCGTTGTCCTGGCAGTAGGCGTTGTTGTTGCCGCCCTGCGTGCGTGCCAGCTCGTCGCCGCTGAGCAACAGCGGCACTCCCTCGGACAGCAAGAGCGTCGCGAGCATGTTGCGGCGCTGACGCATCCGCAGGTCGAGGATCTCCGGATCATCGGTGGGGCCCTCGGCTCCGCAGTTCCAGCTGCGATTGTCGTCGGTGCCGTCCCGGTTGTCCTCGCCGTTGGCGTCGTTGTGCTTGGCGTCGTACGCCGTCAGGTCGGCGAGCGTGAACCCGTCGTGGACGGTGATCAGGTTGATCGAGGCGCTCGGCCGCCGGCCCCGGCCATAGAGGTCTGCCGATCCGGTGACCCGCGTGGCGAAATCGCCGAGCATGCCCTCGGTGCCCCGCCAGAAGTCGCGAACCGTGTCGCGGTAGCGGCCGTTCCACTCGCTCCAGCCGGGCGGGAAGTCCCCGAGCTCATAGCCGCCGTTGCCGATGTCCCAGGGCTCCGCGATCAGCTTCACCTGCGCGAGGACGGGGTCCTGGCCGACGGCCTCGAGAAACGCACTGAACGGATCGAAGTCGCTGGCGCCGCGGCCGAGGCTCGCCGCCAGGTCGAAGCGAAACCCGTCGACGTGCATGTCCTGCACCCAGTAACGCAGGGAATCCATGATCAGCCGCAATCCCTGGGGGCGGTGCACGTCGAACGTATTGCCGCAGCCCGTGTCGTCGACGTACTGGCTTGGATCGTCCTGGAGGCGATAGTACGCGGCGTTGTCGAGACCTCGGAAGCTCAGCGTCGGGCCGTGCTCGTTGCCCTCGGCGGTGTGGTTGAAGACGACGTCGAGGATCACCTCGAGTCCGGCGGCATGCAGCGCACGGACCATCTGCTTGAACTCGTCGACCTGCTGGCCGCGGTCTCCCGACGCGTACTCGTTGTGCGGGGCGAAGTAGCCGATCGACTGGTAGCCCCAGTAGTTGCGCAGCCCGCGCGAGATCAGCGCGGCGTCGTGGACGAACTGGTGGACGGGCAGGAGCTCGACGGCGGTGACGCCGAGCCTGGTCAGATGATCGATGACCGCGGGGTGGGCCAGCCCGCGATACGTCCCGCGCAGCTCCTCGGGCACCGCGGGATGCAGCATCGTGAACCCCTTGGTGTGGAGCTCGTAGATGATCGAGTCCTCGAGCGGCGTGCCTGGGGGACCGTCGCCGCGCCAGTCGAACTCATCAGCGCACACCACCGAGCGCGGGACGTACGGCGCCGAGTCGTCGGGGTCCTCTCCGAACACCGACGGGTGCCAGCGCACGCTTCCAGCGATCGCGCGCGCGTACGGATCGAGGAGGAGCTTGGCGGGATTGCAGCGAGCGCCGTGGGTCGGATCCCATGGTCCGTGCACGCGAAATCCGTATCGCGAGCCGGCCTGGAGACCGTCGACGCGTCCGCGCCATACGTAGCCGGTGTCGGCTTCGAGCGGCTGGCGGACCTCGTTGCCGTCTGCGTCGAACAGGCACACCTCGACGCTCTCGGCGACGCTCGAGAACACGGCGAAGTCTGTGCCTTCGCCGTCGGCGTGCGCTCCTAGCGTCGCGGTCATCCGGCCGCCTCACCAGCCTGCTGCTCGCGAGCGCTCGAAAGGCGGATGATCATGTCGGCGACCAGCCCGGTCCATCCGGTCTGGTGAGACGCGCCGAGGCCGCTGCCGTCGTCGCCGTGGAAGTACTCATGGAAAAACAGCGCATCCGACCAGCTCGGATCGGGGTCGGCGCGCCCGGCGAATACCGGCCGGCGGCCTTCGGCGTCGAGCAGGAAGATGTCGATGAGCCGCTGCGAGAGCTCGCCCACGATCTGCGCCAGCGTCAGCTGCTGGCCGGAACCGACCGGGAACTCGGCGGTGAACTCCTCTCCATAGCGCCGCGCGAATCGACGTAGCGCTCCGAGCACCAGGTAGTTGACGGGAAACCAGATCGGACCGCGCCAGTTGGAGTTGCCGCCGAACAGGGGAGTGGTGGACTCCGCCGGCTCGTAGTCGACGGTCGCGGCCACGTGGCCCTCCAGCCAGAACTCGAACGGCCGGTCGCGGTAGGCGGCCGACAGCGACCGGAGGCCGTGAGGGGAGAGGAACTCGAGCTCGTCGGCGAGCCGCTCGACGACCCGCGGCAGGCGATCGTGACCGACGAGCGCCGCGATCGTCACCTGGTGGGGACCCGCGGCCAAATCGACGGCGCTCGCGTATTCGGGTCGCACGCGCAGGAAGTCGTTCACGCGCTCGAGGAACTCCGGCATCTTTGCGATGCGGGACCCGTCGCCGATCGCGACCGCGCAGAACGGGATCAGCCCGGTCATCGATCGCACGCGGACCGGCCACGCGGCGCCATCGGTGGGCCGGCGCACCTGGTCGTAATAGAACCCGTCCGACTCGTCCCACAGCCCGCGGTCGTTGATCGCCTCGGCGATCATCGCGTAGTGCTCGAAGAACTTGATCGCGACATCCTCGTAGGCGGGATCGTGCTCGGCGAGGACGATTGCGATCTCGAGCATGCTCAGGCAATACAGCGCCATCCAGCCGGTGCCGTCCGCCTGCTCGAGCACGAGGCCGTCTGCCAGGGGCTCCGAGCGATCGAACGGCCCGACATTGTCCATCCCGAGAAAGCCGCCGCCGAACAGATGGTCCCCCTCGGGGTCCTTGACGTTCGCCCACCAGGTGAAGCCGAGCAGCAGCTTGTGGAACATCCGCTCGAGCCACACGCGGTCGCG
>DASYFZ010000054.1:0-6214 GCA_036000295.1 Solirubrobacteraceae bacterium | reverse complement strand
GCGCTCGAGTTCCTCGCGGCCCGCGAGCTCGTCGACGAGGCGCGATTCTCGCGCGATCGCGACGAGATCGAGATGCTGTGGCACGTGCGCGAGGGGATGCAGGGGCTGGTGGCGGCGTTCCGCCCGCCGGGCGTCGCGCTGATCGTCGAGGACGTGTGCGTGCCGCCGGCGCGCCTGGCCGAGGCCGCCAGGGACCTGCAGGCGCTGCTCACCGAACACGGCTTCCTGCCGGGGCTCGCGGGCCACGCGTCGGCCGGCAACTTCCACTTCCTGCTGACGCCGAACTTCACCGAGCAGGCGGACCTGGAGCGCTACGACAACTTCATGAGCGGCCTCACCGACCTGATCGTCGACAAGTACGACGGGTCGCTGAAGGCCGAGCACGGCACCGGCGTCAACATGGCTCCGCACGTCGAGCGCGAATGGGGCAGCAAGGCGACGATGATGATGTGGCGGATCAAGCGGCTCGCCGATCCCGACTCGATCCTCGCGCCCGGCGTCGTCCTCAACCGCGACCCTCGCGTGCACCTGAGCAACCTCAAGTCGACGCCCGAGATCGAGGAGGTGGCGACCAAGTGCATCGAATGCGGGTTCTGCGAGCCGGTTTGCCCGTCGCGCAACGTCACCACCACTCCGCGGCAGCGCATCGTGCTGCGCCGCGAGATGGCACGGCAAGATGTCGGCTCGCCGGTCCTCGACGCGCTGCTCGAGCAGTACGAGTACGACGCGATCGAGACCTGCGCCGCGGACGGGTCCTGCATGCAAGCCTGCCCGGTGGCGATCGACACCGGCAAGCTCGTCAAGGAGCTGCGCGTCCGCGCGCACAGTGCCCGCGAGGAGCGAGCGGCTCGTGAGGCAGCCGCCCGCTACGGAACGGTCGAGCGCGCGGGTCGGGCCGGACTGCGGTTCGGCGGTCGCGCCGCGCGCCTGTGGCGGTCGTCGATCCCCCAGGCCGCGCCGGAGTTGCCGTTTACCGTGCGTGAGGGCGCCGCGGCGGTATACCTGCCCTCGTGCATCAACCGGATCTTCGGCAACGCCCCCGGAGCCCCGGCGCGTCCCTCGGTGCCTCAGGCGCTGGTTGCGATCTCGATGCGGGCCGGGCTGCCGCTGTGGATTCCCGACGACGTGACCGGGCATTGCTGCGGGCTGCCCTGGAGCTCAAAGGGCTACGAGTCCGGGCACGAGCTGATGTCTTCGCGCACGCGGTCGGCTCTGTCGCGCTGGACCGACGACGGCAGCCTGCCGGTGGTGAGCGACGCCACATCATGCACGCACGCGCTCGTCGCCGACGATGTGGCCGCGGGGATCGAGGTGATCGACTCGATTGCGTGGGTCCACGACCGGCTGCTCGAGCGCCTCGAGGTCTCGCGCAAGCTCGGTAGCGTGGTCGTACACCCGACCTGCTCCTCGCGCCATCTAGGTCTGTCGGGCAAGCTCGCGGCGATCGCCGCGCGGCTTGCGGACGACGTCGTCGTGCCGGCGACGGCCGGGTGCTGCGGAATGGCAGGCGATCGCGGCTACCTGCACCCGGAGCTGCCCGCATCGGCGCTTCGCGACGTCACGAGGGAGCTCGAGGGCCGCGCGTTCGACGCGTGCGTGTCGAGCAACCGGACCTGCGAGGTCGCGCTGCAACAGGTCACCGGCCGCTCCTACGAATCGTTCGTCCTGGCGCTCGAAGCGCTGACGCGGGGCTAGCTTGCCTGGTGGCTCCGGTCCGCCGGCCGGCCTGTGCGACACCTGCCGCCACCAGCAGCTCGTGCCCAACCGCCGCGGGTCGGTGTTCTCGCTGTGCCTGCGGTCGCGGACCGAGCCAGACCGCTTCCCGCGCTATCCGCGGTTGCCGGTCGGCGAGTGCGACGGATACGAGCCTACTGAGGCGGCAGCTGATCCAGGACAAGCACGTTGCTCCCGTCCTGGGCCTGGATGATCTGCTGCTTGAACAGAGCCTGCGCGGTCAGCACGCTCACGAGCTCGGCCTCGGGCGCCTGCCCGATCGTCGTCGGAGTCGGCGGTATCTGCTCGGGCAGCGTCTCTGCCAACGGGCGGTTCAAGAACGCCTCCAGGCTGCGGCGCTGAAACGCGACCGCCATGTACAGCGTGGCGCCCTGGGACTTGGAGCCGGCCTTGTCGGGCGGCTTTGCCGTGAGCTTGGCGGTCGTGACCGGTTGCGAATGACCCGGCGGCAGGATCGACACCACGTTGTCCACGTTATGGACGTACTTGAACGTGTACAGCGACAGCTCCAGAGCCTCGCGCCTGAGCAGCAGCAAGCGGTCAGGTGACGGCGTGCCCGCCGAGATCGCGCAGTTCGGGCCCAGGCCGCAAAGATTGAAGACGGCCGTGGTGCCGGAGAGCGCCGACAGCGTCCCGTCGTTTGTGTTGCGCAGCGCGACCTGGGTGCCGGTACCGGTGTCGGAGTAGTTCTGGACCGTGACCACCGCAAGCTGCGTCGACGGACTGGCCCGGTACAGCGGCGCCACGTAGTTGGCGATGTCGCGCTCGCCGCCGACGCCGCCGTCAGGCGGGTTGAACGACGACCACTTCGGCTGTGGGCCGGGTGAGTGATCGCCAACCAGGATCGCCACGGCGACGCCGATCGCGCCGATCGCGATGCCCACGAGCGCGGCCGTCACCGCAACGAACCGCAGCGAGTGGGGCGACCCCGAACGGCGCTTGGAGCCGCCGCTGACGCTGGCGGTCGCGGCGGCGGGGAGGCGAGCGTCGGCCGTGTGGTCGTCGCTGGCGCTCACCAGCCGGGACTCGTCGTTCAAACGCTCGGCCACGTCTTGTCATCCATGAGGTCGAGCTCCGGTCGCTTGAGGCCGACGCTGTTGAGCAGATCGACCACCTCGTCGCCGTGCATTTCCTTGCGCTCGACCAGTGTGTCGGCGATCCGCTCGACCTGCTCGCGGTTGGATGCCATCAGGGCGTACGCGGTCACGTATGCCTGGCCGATGATCTGCGCCGCGGCGCGCTTCTTGTCCTGATTACGCAGAACCGCCCCGATCGGGTCTTCCATCATGAAGCTGCCGCCGCCGGCGCGGTTCATGATCGCCGAGCCGATCCGCTCGAGGCGCTTGAGCACGAGCTCTGACTCCTCGCTCGTCTCGATGCTGCCCTCGATGTGGACCGGGTCGGGTCCCATCGCCCACATGCCGACCATGGCGGCGGCGGTGGCGGTGGCGCTTGCTACGTCGCCGCTGACGCCCTGCGAGTTCTCGCCGTAGAACACATGCTCGGCGGCCATCGCGCCCAAGACCATGATCAGCGTCCCCATCACGTGGCTGCGGAAGTGCGAGAAGCGCTCGTCCTTCTCCATGCTCTGGTAGTGGCCCAGGGATCCGCCTCGCTTGCGGATCGAGAGCCGCGTCGAAAGCACGTCCTCTTCGAGGTACACGTGCCCGGCGGCCGCGTGACCCGCTTCGTGGATCGCGACCGCGCGCGTCTCCTCCTGGATGTACTCGATGTTCTGCGCGGTGCCCGTCTCGACCGTGGTCATCGCCTCGACGATGTCCTCCCAGCCGAACCTGCGGCGGCCTTCGGAGTGCGCGATCGTCAGCGCCATCGAGCAGCACTGCTCGATCATCGACGGCGAGTAGCCGTTCGTGATCCGCGCCAGCTCGTCGCGGCGGCGGTAGGAGTCGAGGTCGGGCTCGTGGTCGACCTTGTCGAGGTAGAGGTCGAAGATGTCGAGGCGGTCGTCCTTGGTCGGCGTCCGGAACCAGATGTGGCGGCCCATCCGCCCGGCTCGCGTCAGCGCCGGGTCCAGCACCGTGATCGGGACGTTGCAGGCCCCGATGAAGTAGATCTGCTCCTCGCGGGGGCGCGGTGGCTTGAGCCGCAGCTTCAGCGGGCCGACCTTGCGCGGCACGAAGAAGATCGCGTCGAGGAACGTGTTCAGGCGGCTGGTGAAGAACTTGCGGAACATCGGCGGCTCGTCGATCCCGTCCATTACGACCAGCAGCTGGTTGAGCGCCTGGCCGCCCTGCCCGCCGCCCATCCCGAACCCCGGATAGAAGCGGCGGATCCGCTCGCCGACGCGCTCGTTGAAGGCGTTGTAGCCGCTCTGCGGGGTCTCCGCGCGCTCGGCGAACATCCGCTCGCGCCAGGCCCGCGATTCGATCACCAGGTCGCCTGACGGACTGATCGAGCCGTTGGGCCCGAAGAAGCAGAAGTCATGCAGTGAGGACGGATTGGCCTCGGTCATCGAGCTGCCGAGCGCCTGGCGGCGCATCCCGACCGCGTCGATCTCGTCGATGAACACGATGCACTGGCCGCCCCACTTCTTGGCCAACTTGCGCGCCTTGTGAGCGAGGAACTGAACGGTGATCGCGTCCATGCCGATGAACATGCCCGCGAACCCGGAGCCGGGGATCGTCACGAACGGGCAGTTGAAGTTCGTCGCGATCGCCTTGGAGATCATCGTCTTGCCGGTGCCGGGCGCGCCGAGGAACAGCAGGCCGCGCTCGCGCTTGCCGCCGGCCTTCTCGAACTCCTCGCCCGACTGCCACAGCGTGATCACGCGGGTGATCTCTTCCTTGGCCTCGGCTTGCCCGCGGACGTCGTCGATCTTCACGCCCCAGCTCGCATCTCCGGGCTCATAGCCACGGATCTGCCGGACCGCGAAGAACAGGAACGGGCCGAAGAAGATCGCGAAGTTGACGAAGAACAGCAGCGGCAGCTGGATGAAGACCAGACCAAGCTGCGGCAGCGTGTTCGGCGGGAAGATCTGGCGCAATCCCTGGAACGGATGGAAGAACGGAGCGCTGACGCCGGCGAACGCGAAGAACACCTGGCACAGCGCAAGCAAGGCGAGGATGATCAGGATGAGGACCGGCAGGCGGCGGAACTTCGTGCGCCAGTACCAGTACCGGCGGCGCGCCACGAGGTCGTCCTCTTTGAGGCTGGCGTCGGCTCCGTACAGGCTGGGCGAGGGGATCAGCTTGCGGGCGAGCACCTCGACCAGCCCGCGGAACCCGATCACCGCGATCACCGTAATCAGCAGCGACCAGATCAGGCCAATGTGGTTGGAGTCGTAGAGGATCAGGAAGAAAGCGGGCGCCGTGAACAGCGCCACGGCGGTGGCGGCGCGGGTCAACCGCCTCCACTCATACGCGAGCGCCGAGGCGTGCTCGTTGATCTCCCGCGTCATGCTCGGGGGTCTCTCCTCGGCGTAAGCCATAGGTCCTGGGCATGAGAGTACAGGCCACGCAGCTGATTGCGCGAAAGTCGGTGCGTTGCGGGGAGAATCCGCCTGAGAGGCTGTCCCCGGAACAGCTCCGTGAGGGCCGCGACGAGCAGCAGCATCGCCAGCCCGACCCCGATCCCGCCGACGATGTACCAGGGCCACGGACCCATCACGCTCAGCAGCGAGTTGTGCAGCGGCTTGGCGCGCAGGTACATGTAGTTGCCGCCGGTGATCACGTCTGCGGCGCCTGCGATCGCCGCCCACACAAGCGTGGCTGCGAACACCCGCCAGACGGCCGTCGGGCGTGGGTAGTGACGGCAGCCGAACACGAGGAACGCGGCGGCGACGATCGCGCCCAGGTGGTAGAGGAAGTACGTGAAGTACAGGACGTTCGGGAAGCCCTGGCCGAGGTCGGGGGTGAGGGTTGCCTGCAAGGTCGCGGTGAACGCCCAGAAGTAGGTGAGCTCGACAGGAAACTGGCGCCGGGTCAGCAGCGCCAGCACCGCGACCGCCGACACGGCGTCGGTCAGCTGCAGCGGCAGCGTGTACGTCGTCGACCACTGGCCGAGCACCGCGTCGTCGATGTACTCGCCGATCCATCCGAGGAGGATCAGCGCGGCGAGGGTGTAGGCGAACGCGGTCTTGGCGCGGTTGGTGCCCCGGCGTCCGATCCAGACTGCCGCGATGATGCCCACCGCCATCACGGCGAGCGCGGCAAGGTGCTGGTCGGAGAACTGTCGCAACGACTGCTCCGCTGGGTGGGAGCCGTCGGCGCGCCGCTCGGGCGCGCCGGGTTTCCCGAACTATGTCAGCCGGGGCTTACAGGTTGACCGCGACATACTTGGTCTCGAGGTACTCCTCGATCCCCTCGGGCCCGCCCTCGCGGCCGAAGCCCGACTGCTTGATCCCGCCGAACGGCGCCGCCGCGTTGGAGACCAGGCCCTGGTTGAGCCCGACCATGCCGGTCTCGAGCTTCTCGCAGACGCGCAGCGCGCGCTTGAGGTCGCTCGTGAACACGTAGGCGAC
>DASYFZ010000473.1:0-4593 GCA_036000295.1 Solirubrobacteraceae bacterium | reverse complement strand
GAATAGGTGCCAGGGGACAGGAACAGCGTCATCTGCGACGTCTCGCCCGGGCCCAGCGGGTTGATCGAGTCGACGGTCACGCCGTTCTGGTACAGCGCGAGGTTGTGGTCGAGCAGGCCGTGGTTGTGGACGATGATCGTCAGCAGACCGCGGCTGACCCGGATGCTCTCGGGCTGGAGGCGGTACTCGCCGAGCTGGATCTGAACTGTCCGATTACTGCCCACCACCGCGGTGTGACTGCACGCGGTGAGCAGGATCACAGCCGCCAGGAGGAGGGCGAACTTCGTTGCGCGCTGCCCTGTCATGGGGATGCGATTATGATCCCGCCCTCGATGAGCCGACCCGTCAAGGTCCTCTTCATACTGGCCGCCGCGGTCGTTGCCTCGACCCTCACGGCGGCGTGCGGCACCCAGAACATCAGCGTCCCGGAGTCCAGCCCCAACCACGCGGGCGCGGTTCTCTTCAACCAGCGCTGTTCGGGATGTCACACGCTGTCCTACGCCGCCACCCACGGCTCGGCGCCGAACGCCCGAAATCGCGAAATCGTCAACGGGCCCAACTTCGATCAGCGCTGTGAACGGCCCGTCGACCGCGTCCTCTACGCGATCCAGAACGGCGGCTTCTCCGGCGCGATCATGCCCCAGAACATCGTGGTGGGCCAGGATGCCCGCAACGTCGCGAACTTCGTCGCCACGTACTCCGGGCGCCAGGCGCCCAAGGTCCCGGGCGTGACCCCCTGCCAGCAGCAGTCGATCGGCACGCTCCCCGCCGCGACTCCGACCGCCACGACGGCGAGCACGGCCACGACGGCAAGCACGACCGCCCCGAGCGCGAGCACGAAGTCGGCCGACGCCGGCAAGGGCAGCAACGCCAAGGCCAAGAACAAGAGCTCCTAGCTCCTAGTATCCGTGCCCCGTCCGCCAACGAGGAGCGGAAGACCATTCTCGACATCCAGCTGATCCGCCGCGACCCGGACGCCGTGCGCGCCGCACTCGCGCGCCGGGGGCCCGCAGCCGCGGCCGCGATCGACCGCGTGCTCGAGCTCGACGAGCGCTGGCGAGCGCTCCGTACAGAACTCGAGAGCCTGCAAGCCGAGCAGAACGCGGCCAGCAAGGGCCGCAAGGGCCCGCCGACCCCCGAGGAGCGCGAGCGGCTCGCCGAGCTGGCGGCCAGAGGCCGGGCGCTCAGCGACGAGGAGACCTCCGTCAGAGCTCAGCGGGACTCCGAGCTGGCCGCGCTGCCGGCGCTGCCGTCCCCCGAGGCGCCGGACGAGGACACGGTCCTGCGAGAGGTCGGGCAGGCCGGGGCCACAGGTCGCGACCACCTCGAGCTCGCCGGCCCGCGCATCGACATGGAGGCCGCGGCACGCACGTCGGGCTCGCGCTTTGCGTACATCAAGGGCGACCTCGTGATGCTCGAGCTGGCGCTCGTCCACTATGCGCTCGACAAGCTCCGCGCCCAGGGCTTTGAGCCTGTGATCCCGCCGGTCCTGGTCCGAGAGCAGGCCCTGTACGGAACGGGCATGCTGCCCGACACCGAGCACCAGATCTACCGCCTGGCCGATGACGACCTGTACCTCGCCGGCACGTCGGAGGTGCCGCTGGCGTCGCTGCACGCTGGCGAGATCATCGCCGGCGAAGCGCTGCCGATCCGCTACGCGGGCTTCTCGCCGTGCTTCCGGCGCGAAGCCGGCGCGGCCGGCAAGGACACCCGCGGGATCTTCCGAGTGCACCAGTTCGACAAGGTCGAGATGTTCAGCTTCGTTGAGCCCGAGGAGGGCCAGGCCGAGCACGAGCGCTTGCTGGAGATCGAGGAGTCGATCCTCCAGGACCTCGAGATTCCATACCGCGTGGTCGCAATCGCGGTCAACGACCTCGGCGCGTCGGCGTCGATGAAGTACGACTGCGAGGCGTGGCTGCCGGGGCAGGGCCGCTATCGCGAGCTGACATCGACCTCGAACACGACCGACTATCAGTCACGGCGCCTGGACATCCGCTACCGGCCCGCGGAGGGCCGGCCGGCGCCGGTCTACACGCTCAACGGCACGGCCGTCGCCGTCGGTCGCACGATCATCGCGCTGCTGGAGAACGGCCAGCAGGACGACGGCTCTGTACGTCTGCCGGCCGCGCTGACTCCCTACGGGGCGCCCGCGGTCCTCCCAGCGGCGCCGGCCTGATCCAGCGCCGCCTCCGTGATCAGTCGACCGCGCGAAGCGGGCGCGACGTCGGATCCTCGAGGACAACCAGCGCCGCACGAGGCGGCCCGCAGGGCGCGATCCGCGCGCGCATCCGGACGCCGAACGTGTTCCAGGGCCGGACTGTGACGATCGCCGACTCCTCGAGGCCGGCGGCAGCATCCACGATCGCCGCCGCAAATCCCGTCGGCGCCCGCGCCTCGGCGTCGGCCGGCACGAGCAGCTCGGCCACGCGGCGGTTGATCGCCTCGGCTTCGGTGAGCCCGAGCATCACCTGAGCGCGGCGCGACATGCCCTGCACGAGCAGCCCGTGGTCGATCACCAGGAACGCGTCGTCGGGCCCCGGGGCGGTGTTGCGGTGAGTCTCGAGCAACAGCCCGAGCCCGCACGCCTTGCACACGCGGGCAGAAGGAGCCGGCGGCTCTTCGGACGGCGCCGGAGCGGCGCAATGGCCGCAGAACCAAGTCCACTCAACCTCGGCAGGGGCAACCTGCGCCCCCTGTACGAGCCGAAGTGACGGACGGGATAATTGAGATGGCATCATCGGCCCCTTACCGGCAGGGAGCGTAGCTCGTGAAGGGGACGAACGGAAGCTCAAACTCCAAGATGTAGAGCTTCTTGCGGGAATTTTCGACCCGCTGGCCTAGCGCCTGAGCGCCGGCTAAATATCACCTAATCAGGTGCTGTGGAGAGGCTAAGTGAGCGAAGCGCGAAACACGCCCGCCCGCCCCCACCGGCGGTGTGGACAAGCGGAGAGGGGGGGATTCGAACCCCCGAACGAGGTTAACCCCCGTTACGCGATTTCCAGTCGCGCCCGTTCAACCGCTCCGGCACCTCTCCGTGGGAGATCGTGACGACGACCTCCTAGAGCGTGCTTAGCGTACCGATCCTCAGATCTGCCAGGTTCCCCCGCGCAGCAGCGGCACCTCGCCGCCGGCGCCGGTGATCCCCGTGACCGACACCTCGTCTGAGCCGATCATGAAGTCGATGTGCAGCTGACTGGAGTTCACGCGCTCGCGGTCGGCCGGGTCGTCGACCGCGAAGTCCAAGCCGTGGCCGAGCGCGATGTGGCTGGCGGCGTTCTCGTCGAGCAGGGTGTCGTAGAACACGGTCCCCAGCCGGCCGATGCGGCTCTCGTTGTCGACGAGCGCGACTTCGCCGAGGCGCTGCGCGCCGTCGTCGCGCTCCCCGAGCGTCCGCAGGATGCCCGCGCCTTCGTCGGCGTCGATCGCAACTGCCCTGCCGCCCTCGAAGCGCACTCTCAGTCCGGTGATCACGGCCCCGGACTGGAACAACGGCTTGGTCGACGTGACGACGCCCTCCACCCGCGTCGGGTCCGGCGTCGTGAACACCTCCTCGGTCGGGAGGTTCGGCGAGTGCGCAATGCCGTCGACGGTAGTCAGCCGCGCGCACTTCCAGCGACTCGATCTGAACAAGCCGACGCGCAGGTCCGTCCCTGGCCCGTGAAAGCGCAGAGCATCCAGCTGCAGATCACTGAGCTTGTCGGCCACCGCCTCGAGCTTGTCCAGGCGCTGCGCCCAGGCCGTGATTGGGTCATCGAGGTCGAGCCTGCAGACGTAGCCGATCTCCTCCCAGAGGCGCTCGAGCGCCGCCTCGGAGTCGAGCCGGGGGTAGACCAGCTCTGCCCAGCCGGCGGTTGGACACGGAACCGCGGTCCAGTTGGTCGTGCGCTCGTTGACGACCTGGCTGGACTCCCTGATGTGGGGCAGCATGTCCTTGCCGACCAACTCGGGCGAGACGCCGTCCATAATGCTCGGCGCCGCCGGACCGGCCAGATACACGAGCGCGCAGCGGTGATCGCCCACCGACAGCAGACGCTCCCCGTACCAGGGCGGCACGTAGTCGAGCAGCTCCGGGTCTGAATGGAGTGCGCGCGCACGCTTGAGGTAGTAGTCAAAGACGTTGAGGTCGACGAACTTTGCCCCGCGGCGGTAGGCAACCTCGGCGACGGCGCGAGCCACCTGCTCCTTGCCGGGCTCGGAGGACAGGCACAGAATCTGTCCCGGCTGCAGGTTCGCGCCGAGCACGACCGCGAGCTCAGCGAGGCCATGAACCGTGTCGGTCATCGCGCGGAGGATACGAGGGGGCTCACGCGAGCGGAATCAGGATGCCCGGGTTGAGGATGCCCTGGGGGTCGAGCCTGGCCTTGACCGCTGCCAGCGCCCCGACTCCGAGCTCGCCGATCTCGCGCGCGTACCACTCGACGTGATCGCGCCCGACTCCGTGGTGGTGGGTGATCGACCCGCCCGCGGCGAGGATCGCGTCGCCGGCGGCCGCCTTTGCGCTGCGCCACTGCGCGACCGGATCGTCGAGTTGCGCGCAGGCGACCGTGAAGTACAGGGACGCTCCCGACGCGTACACGTGGGAGATGTGACAGA
>DASYFZ010000377.1:0-1505 GCA_036000295.1 Solirubrobacteraceae bacterium | reverse complement strand
GCCTGCATCGCTTCGCGCGCCTGCTCTGGTTCGTGCGCGACGACCGCCTCGAGGATCCGACGGTGCTCGCGCGTGGCCTCCGGTAGCCGCTTCAAAAGACGGTTGGTGACCCGCCGGCTGAGCCTTTGCAGCTCGCCGAGCGAGTCCAGGACGAACTCAAGGATCACGCTCCCGGTCGCGGCCGCCAGCTCGCGATGGAACGCGACGTCGGCCTCCAGGTAGGCGTCGGGGTCGCCGATGAGCGTGGCCATCGCCTCGACTGCGTCGCTTGCGCGGGCGATCTGATCGTCGTTGGCCTGCAGTGCCGCTCGGGCCGCGACCTCGGGCTCAATCAACGTCCGAACGTAGTGGACGTCGGCCAGATATCTCCGGGCAACCTCGGGATCGTCGATCAGCTCGATCATCAGGGGGTCGAGCTGGTTCCACTCGCTTGCGCGGCGCAGCTGCATGCGGCGGCCCTGCCGGACGTCGACGAAGCCGCGTTCGGCCAGCGAGCGGATCACCTCGCGCGCCGTGGCCTTCGAGACGCCGAACTCCTGGCAGATCTCGAGCTCGGTCGGCAGCGGCACGTCGTCGCCGATCTCGCCGTTGGCGATCCGCCGGGCAAGCTCTCGCGTGACCCGATCGCTCAGCTTGACGTGCCGGACTTGGGTAGTTTGCTGCGCCCTCATGGCCCAAGTTGTATGGTTACCATGTGACTCGCGCGGAACTTAACTCCGCGCGCCCCGGGGTGTCAAGAGGGCGCAACACTTGGTGCAGCGGCCGATCGAGTTGACCGACGTCGCGCCGCCGCCGCTCGAGCTGGCGGACGACCTTCCCGCGATCTCGGGCGCCGAGCTCGAGGGGCGGATCGCCGCGCTCCAGAGCGCGGTGGACACCGACTGGATCGTCGTCTACGGCGATCGCGAGCACGCCGCGAACCTCATCTTCCTGTGCAACCTGGACCCGCGGTTCGAGGAGGCGCTGCTCGTCATCGGACCGAGCACGCGGACGCTGGTGGTCGGCAAGGAGGACGTCAGCTACGTCCCGATCGTCCCGATCGACGTCGAGGTTGTGTTGTGCCCGACGTTCAGCTTGATGGGAATCGACCGCGGCGGGGGGCCGACGCTCGAGCAAGCCCTGCGCCAGATCGGCATCGGCGCCGGCGCCCGGATCGGCGTTGTCGGCTGGAAGGCGCTCCGCTCCGGCGAGTGGAACGGCCGCCGGCCGGCCATCTTTGCGCCGGCGTTCTTCGTCGACACGCTGCGAGACCTCGCAGGGGAATCCGGGAGCGTCGTCGACGCGACGCCGGCGCTCACGAGCCCGCGGTCGGGTTTGCGCACGTTCGCCAGCGCCGACCAGATCGCGATCTTCGAGTGGGGCGCGGCACGGTGCTCGGCTTGGGTGCACGCGATCATCGGGGCCGCGCGGCCGGGTGCCACCGAGCACGACGCGTTTCGCGCCGCCGATTGGTCGGGCGAGCCGCTCAGCCTGCACCCCGTGTTCGCGTCCGGCCCCGACGTCGC
>DASYFZ010000036.1:0-4065 GCA_036000295.1 Solirubrobacteraceae bacterium | reverse complement strand
TCTGAAGCGAGTGGACGAGTTGATCCGCTCCGGATCGATCTCGAGCTCGTCGGCCAGGTGCGCCTGGATCAGCGAGAAGATCTGCTCGCGATTCATCGGTTCGACACCGTAGCCGGAGGCTCGGACGAGGCGCCGGCATCGGACTCGTCGCCTCCTCCCGCCCGTGGCGGGCGCAGCGCGCCGGCCTGATCCAGGGCGGTCCTGGTCCGTGCGATCACGTCCTCCTGCACCCCGCGCGCCGCGACGTCGATGGCGCGCGCAAAGCCTCTGCGCGTGAACCGGCCGTGGGCGACGACGCCGAGCTGACGCAGCCCCAGCATGTACGCCCCGCCCGGACCCTCGGGGTCGATCTCGTCGCGCAGCTTCTGCACCGCCGGGCGCAGCAGCCAGCCGCCGAGCTTTGACCGCGGCGTGGTCATCGCCGCGTCGCGGATCGCGCGCATCGTGCGGCCGGAGACGCCCTCGATCAGCTTCAGCGTGATGTTGCCCGTGAAGCCGTCCATCACGACGACGTCGGCGACGCTCTCGGTCACCTGCGTGCCCTCGATGTTGCCCACGAAGTTCAGGCCGTGGCCGCCGGGTCCCGCGAGCTGCTCATGGACGGCCTGGAGCTCGGGCGTCCCCTTGGTGGGCTCCTCGCCGTTTGACAGCAGGGCAACGCGCGGTGAGCTGATCCCCATCACGGCCGCCGCGAACGCGGAGCCCATGTGCGCGAACTGGACGAGGTGCTCGGGGCGGCAGGTGACGTTGGCGCCGACGTCCAGGAGCATCACGGGGTCAGCGCCCGGGATCGGGACCGGCAGCGCCAGCGCGGGGCGGTAGATGCCACGGTCGCGGCGGAGGTTGAACAGCCCGGCGGCCAGCGCCGAGCCGGTCGAGCCCCCGGACACGAGCGCCTGCGCCCGGCCCTGGGCGACCGCACGCGCCGCCTGCACGATCGACGCCTCGGGCGTCGAGCGGACGGCGTAGGCGGGGTCGGCAGCCTTGGCGATCGAAACCGGAGCGTCGATCACCTCGACGCCATCAGGCGTCGAGCCGATCTCGGCGGCGGGACCGAACAGGAGCACCTGAATGCCCTGGGCAGCCGCCATCGCCGCGCCCGCGGCGACCTCGCGAGGACCCAGATCGGCCCCGCCCGCATCCACGGCGACGGCGATCATGGCTGGTAAGTCAGCTGACCGATTCGCCGGCGTCTGCGGCGACGACCTCGCGCCCCTTGTAGCTGCCACACACCGGACACACCCGATGCGGCAGCCGAGGGCTGTGGCACTGCGGGCACGCGTTGTACGTCGGCGCGCTGACCTTGTGCTGCGCCCGCCGCTGTGTGGTGCGGGCGTGAGACTGCTTCTGCTTAGGGACGGCCATTGACCTGAGGCTACCAGGAGACTGCGAATGCGTCCGCAGGCCGGGGTTCGACGCCCCGAACCGACGTGCGATCGCCTACGCCGCGGCCACGGGCCAGGTGACCGGGGCGTCGCGCCGCTCAGCCATCAGGAAGCGTTCGAGTAGCGCCGTGGCCTCTGCCACGGGTTGGGGCCGTGCCAGGTGGAAGCCCTGGGCGAGTTCGACCCCGCATGCAGTCAGGAACTGACGCTGTTCTTCGGTCTCGACGCCCTCGACCACGAACATCGCGCCGCATGCCCGCGCCAGGTCCAGGACCGCCCGCATCACCGCGACCGCCGTCGGGTCCGAGGGCACGTCGCGAAGCAGCTCGCGGTCGACCTTGAGCCCGTCGAAGTGCAGCTGGCGCAGTCGCGCCAGCGACGACCAGCCGGCGCCGAAATCGTCGATCGCGAGGCGCACCCCGGCCGTCCTCAGAGTCTCGATCGCCGCCAGCGTGCCCAGCGCGTCGATCGTCCAGGCCGACTCGGTCAGCTCGACGGCGAAGCACCGCGGGTCAAGCCCGTGCGTGGCGATCTGTGCCAGGAAGCGGTCGGCGAAGTCGGTGGCGCGAAGCTGGTGGGGCGACACGTTGAGGCTCAGCACCGGCCGCAGTCCGACAGCCATCCACTCGCTCGCCTGCTTGCACAGCGCCCCCGCAACCCAGTCTGCAAGCTCGTCGCCCATCGAACTCTCCTCGGCGGCATCGATGAACGAACCGGGCATCAGCAGCCCCAGCTCCGGGTGCTGCCAGCGGACCAGCGACTCCATTCCCGCGATCCCGCTGGCCTTTGCTCCGAGGTTCCAGACCGGCTGGTAGTGCAGGATGAACTCGTCCTCCTCGACGGCGCGGCGCAGCTGCGACGTGAGGCTTGCGCGCCTCGCGCGCACCGTGTTGGAGTGCTGGTGAAACGCGTAGCGGCCGCCGCCGTGGGATTTCGCTGCGTACATCGCCACGTCGGCGTGGCGCAGCAGCGCCTCGGTGTCGGTGGCGTCCTGCGGGTACACGCTGATGCCGACACTGCCACCGATCTTCACCTCCGAGGTGCCGATCACGAACGGCTCGCGAAGCGCTCCGAGCAGGTTGCTGGCGACGGTCTCGGCCTTCTCGATCGGATCACCGGGAAGGTCGGTCAGCAGCACCAGGAACTCGTCGCCGCCGTGGCGGCCGAGCACGTCGGTCGCGCGCAGCTTGCCGCGCAGCCGGTCAGCCACCTCCGCGAGCAGGCGGTCGCCGGCGGCGTGACCGAGCCGGTCGTTGACCAGCTTGAAGTCGTCGAGATCCGCGAACATCAGCGCCACGGCGTGGCCGTTGCGCTCGGCGCGCGCCAGCGCCATCTCGAGGTGGCGTTCGATCTGGCTGCGGTTGGGCAGGCCGGTCAGGGGATCGTGGTAGGCGAGGTAGGTCAGCTGCTCCTGGCTGCGACGTCGCTCTGAGATGTCGCGCAGAAAGGCGTACAGGACCGGGGCATCGTCCGGCGAGTCCTGCACGCGCGTCAGCGACATCTCAACCGGCAGCTCGCTGCCGTTGACGCGAATCGCGGCCGTCTCGATGTGGCGTCCGAGCAGGTCCGCGTCACAGTCGGCGAGGCAGTTGGCCAGCACCCGGCGCGCGTTCTCACGGCGATCGGCAACGGCGAGCAGGTCGACGGCGTCGCGGCCGATGACGTCAGCCCGCGCATGGCCGAGCATGCGCTCGGCGGCCGGGTTGAACTCGATCACCTTGCACGAGGAGTCAAGCGCGATGATGCCGTCCAGCGACGCCTCGATCACGGCCTCGTGTCGCGTGACCGCGGACTCGAGCGCGGCAACCTGAACGGCGCTCTCGATTGCCAGCGCGGTGTGCGCGGCAAACGCGTTGAGCACGTCCAGCTGCTGGTCATCCGGGCGGCGGCGCGAAATCGGCTCGTCGACGGAGATGATCCCGTAGCGCCTGCCGCCGGCGCCCTCCAGCGTCACGAAGATGGCGTCGTCCGGGTCCCAGGCCTCGCCCGACCCGTCGGTGGGCGCGTCGGCCGGCTCGACGTCCGCCGGGACGTAGGACTCGATGTCGATCGACCAGTCGAACGTGCCCGCTGGGATGTAGTAGACGCCGCGCCGCAGGAACGCCGGGTCCAGCAACGGCATCCAGCTCGCCCGCGACGTGACCTTTCCAAACAGCACCTGGCGCGCCTCGTCGCTGCCCTGGACGGTGCTGACCCGGTAGTCGTCGGTCTCGGCCCTGTACAGGTTGACGACGACGGTCTTGAACCCGAGCGTCTCGGACACGGTGCGTGCGACAGCCTCCATCACCTCGTCAAGCGCCGGCTCGCGCCGCACCGTGCGGGCCACGTCCAGCAGCCCATGGAGGTGCGCGAGGGTCGTCGCCGAGGCGTCGCGAATGGGAACGGGACCGGGCCCCGCGGGTATGTGCAGCGTCCGGCTGCTCGCAGGCATCCTCTTCCTATCGGGCGCAACTCCGGCGCGCTTGACCGCTTAAGGCCGGAAACCGACCAAGGGTCGAGCAGCGCTAGTCGAAGTGGATCTCCGAGAGCTTTGCCCAACGGGAGTCGGGCGGGCGCTCGTGCTCGTGGTCCCCATCGGCATCGTTCAGGTTGGCGCCGCACTCGGCGCACAACCCGGCGCAGTCGGGACGGCACAGCAGGGTTGTGGGTAGTACGAGTGCGAGCGCGTCGCGCGCCCAGC
>DASYFZ010000342.1:0-1809 GCA_036000295.1 Solirubrobacteraceae bacterium | reverse complement strand
GTGCCCACGGAGGCCAGCGCGCAGGCTGTGCGGGCCTACCGGGGCGCGTCGGGTCTGGCGACGATTCGCGGCGGGACGCGGACGCTCGAGCTGAGCCCCCTGGCGGCGCTGACGTTCTACCTGGACGTCGAGGTGACGATGCGCACCTCGGGCAGGCTCGCCACCGCGCTCAGCGACGCCTCGACCCTGCTGGAGGCGAACGCCGCGCTGAACGCGCTCGGCGTGCGCACCGAGCTCGACCTGGAGTCTGAATCCGTTACACCGTGAAGACGATCTTGCCGACGACGTCGCCGGCGAGCATCGCCTCAAACCCCTGACGCGCGTCGGCGAGCGCCAGCGTCGCGTGGATCGCGGGTCGCACGCCGCGATCCACGCACAAGCGCATGAGCCGTTCGAGCTCGTCGCGGGTGCCCATCGTCGATCCGACGACCGATAGCTGCAGGAAGAAGATCCGCGTGAGCTCGGCAGGCTCGGGATCTCCGGTCGTGGCGCCGGACACGACCACCGTCCCGCCGGGCTTGAGCGAGCGGATCGAGTGGCCCCAGGTCGCCTTCCCAGTCGTCTCGAACACCGCATCGACGCGTTCGGGCAGCCGCGCGCCGGACTCGAACACCTGGTCGGCGCCGAGCTTGAGCGCCTGCTCGCGCTTGTCTTCCGAGCGCCCGGTGACCCACACCCGGATGCCGGCCGCGCTCGCCAGCACCGTCAACGCCGTGGCGACGCCGCCGCTCGCGCCCTGTACGAGGATCGTTTGCCCGGGGACGACCTTGCCGCGCGTGAACAGCATCCGGTAGGCGGTCAGCCACGCCGTCGGCAGGCACGCCGCCTCTTCGAACGACAGCTCCGGGGGCTTGGGCAGGACGTTCGCACGCGGGACCGCGACCTTCTCGGCGAGCGCTCCCTGGTAGCGCTCTGACAGCAGCGAGCGGCGCGGGTCGAACGTCTCGTCGCCACGCCAGCCGTCTGACGAGATCACCGCATGGACGATCACCTCGTGGCCGTCCTCGTCGAATCCCGCCGCGTCGCAGCCCAGGATCATCGGCAGCTTGTCCTCGCCGAGGCCGACGCCGCGCAGCGACCACAGATCGTGGTGGTTGAGCGAGGCGGCCTTGACCGCCACGGTGGTCCAGCCCTCGGGCACCTCCGGGTCGGGCCGGTCCCCGACCTCGAGGCCGCTCAGGGGGTCCTTGGGGTCGATCTTGGATGCGTAGGCCGCGAGCATCGCTCCATCATGCCGAACCACGCCGCCGCCCGTCTCGCGGTGCACCATGCCAGAATCAGGCGATGGCAAGGGTCAGAGTGCAGGCCACGCGGACCGTCGACGCGTCCCCGGAACAGGTCCTGGACGTGCTTCGCGACTACCGCGACGCGCGGCCACGGATCCTCACCGACAACTACTCCGCCTACCGGGTCGAGCAGGGCGGCAACGGCAACGGCACGGTGATCGGCTACCACTTCGCCGCCGGTGGCCGCGAGCGGGACTACCGCCTGCGCGTCGAGGAGTCGACGGGCGAGCTACGCGAACGTGACGAGCTGTCGTCGTTCGTGTCCAGCTGGAGCGTCCAGCCCGCGGGCGCCGGCTCGAGCGTCTCGATCGAGTCCTCCTGGGACGGCGCCGGCGGGATCGGCGGATTCTTCGAGCGGACGTTTGCGCCGATGGGTCTGCGTCGGATCTACTCCCAGATGCTCGACAAGCTCGCCGCCGAAGTCAGCCGCTAAGCGGACTTCGCGAGCCGCTCCTCGGTCAGCGGCGCGTCCCTGCATCGAGCTCCTCCGCAACCGACCGCCACAGGGTCACGTGCACCGCCG
>DASYFZ010000303.1:0-4832 GCA_036000295.1 Solirubrobacteraceae bacterium | reverse complement strand
AAGCTCTTCGACCATCTGCTCTTGGGTTGTCTCCATCTCGGTCATCTGAACCTTCCTATGCCTTCTTTGCGCACCTTTCGAGCACGCGTGTGAGTGGTGCAGCGAATACGGGTCGGCCTATATCGTGCCGGCGGCACGTGGGGTCGGGCCAATGAATGTCCCAATGATCCAGAGCAAAGGGAAGAAGAATCCGATCCAGAACATCCAAAAGTGGCCTTTGCGGAACGTTGTCAGCCCGAAATAAACCCAGCACGCCACATAGACAATGCCTAAAAGAATCCAGAGAAAAGTCACCTACTTCACCGCCTTCGAGATAAGCCCCCCAGCGCCGAGTCACTGATCCACGAGTTCGGTTCGGCTGATGTGGCTTGCCTACCAAGACTCGCCCCCGCGACCGCGACGTCCAACGAGGGAAACCGACGACCTCAATCGGTAGTTAGCCGTCGGTTGTGAGAGGGCACCGACGCGCGCCCGCGCCGCCACGAGGGCGATCCGAGAGCGCGCCGGCGAGGATCCGGTCGCTGCTTAGGCGGGGATCGCGTTGAGTTCCTTCGCGAGCTCCTTGCCGTCCGCGTTGATTTCCTTCTCTTGGGTTTTCTCGGCGTGCGTCAGCGCCTTGTCGAGCTGCTCCTGCACGCGCGACTTCCCGATCACCACCAGCGCTGCCTGGCCGTCGTTGAGGTAGTCGCCCAGCTCCTTGGCATCGCTGCGTGACATGCCACCCATCGCATGCCCGATCCCGCCGCCCGCCGCGGCGCCGACGAGCGCCGAACCGAGAATCGCCGGCGGGAAAATGATCCCGACCAACGCGCCGACAGCGGCACCCGTCCAAGCGCCATGCTGAGTCGGCTTCTCGTGCTTGGTCACATGCACCTTGCCGTCGTCGTCCTTGTACACCAGCGCGACGTCATAAGTGCCGACCAGATCAGCCGAATGGAGGTCAAGCAGCGTGTCGTAATCGGTATCGGCGTCATCACGATCCGCGTACACCGCCCCATACACAAACACAGGATTATCTTTGGCCATCGTCCTGCTCCTTTCGGTCATTTCGGCGGCGACAGCCATCACAGCAGCACGCGGCCCAGTAGGCCCACGCCTTACTTGACACTCAGGCGTAGCCGCCAAGAACACAACCCTACGCCCCCCACCCACACCCCACATCGGCCAAAAAGGATGATCTGCGAGGACGCGAAGCCTATGCCGAGCACAACGACAGCAACTAAAAGCAGCTGAGCAAGGCGGTGAAATCCGGTTCCGCGAGACACGCACCCCTAAGGGCCCACGAGCTCCGCGAGCGAGTTCGCTGTGACAGCTCGCTCGTGCGCCGCCCAAAGACCATCGATCATCCCCGCGATCGTGTAAAGCTCAGGGGAAGGTCCGTACGCCATCGGCGTACGTGCAGAGGACTTCAAGGAGCACGTCCTTCGTTTTCAATGCGGGCCGTCCGCGAGGGCCGGTTCGTCCACCCGACGGGAAGCATGCGAACGGTGCCGTGGCTGCCCTCGTCCGCCGTTGGCAACGTGCCAGTACGGAACGCACGTATGAGCAGCTACGAGCAGGTGATCTCGGGCGTCGTCAGGGTCGTTGAGGCGTTCGGGGCGGGGATCATGGTTCTCGGCGGGCTCGGTGCGTTTCTCCTGTTCGCATCGCGAGCGCTGCACACCGAGACAGCACACGGAGCCTACGAGGAACTGCGCCGGAACCTGAGCCGCTGCATTCTGCTGGGCCTTGAGGTACTGATCGTCGCCGACATCGTCCGGACCATAATCGTTGACCCGACCATCGAGAGTGTCGCCGTCCTCGGCATCATCGTGGTCATCCGGATCCTCCTCAGTTTCTCGCTCGAGGTGGAAATCGATGGCGTCTGGCCGTGGCGCCGATGGGAGCTCGCCCGCCCCCCGAACGCCAAGTCGCCGCCCACCAACCCCTAGCATCGAACGGCCTAGATGCAGGAGGTGCGGAAGATGGCGAGACCCGGATTCGAACCGTCCGGACGACGTCCCCGGTCACGGCACGGATGCCAACACGGGAAGATGGCGAGACCCGGATTCGAACCGGGGACACCACGATTTTCAGTCGTGTGCTCTACCAACTGAGCTATCTCGCCCTGGGGCTGGCGATGCTAGCGATACCAAGCCCGTAGCAGCGGGTAACAGCACCCCAGCTGCGCGATTACGCCGCCTCACGCGCAACAATCGGAGCCAGATGCCGGAAGCGAAGCGACTGTTTCTCCTTCGTCACGCCAAGTCGAGCTGGGACGACCCGGGCCTCGACGACCATGAGCGGCCGCTCGCCCCGCGTGGCAGGCGCGCCGGCGAGGCGCTCGGCGGGCACCTGCGTGACAAAGACATCCGCCCCGTTCAGGTGCTGTGTTCGACCTCTCGGCGCACCCGCGAGACGCTCGAGGGGGTTGCGCCCGGCGGCGAGGTGCTGATCGAAGCCGAGCTCTACCACGCCGACGCCGAGCAGCTGATCGAGCGCCTGCGCCGCGTGTCCGACGACGTCGAGTCGGTGATGGTGATCGGGCACAACCCCACGATGCAGATCACCACTTTGCGCCTGTCCAACGCAGACCAATCCGACGGCGACGGCTCGCACCGGGCGCAGATCAGCCAGAAGTTCCCGACGGGAGCACTTGCGACGCTCAGCTTCGATGGCCCGTGGAGCGAGCTCGGGCCGGGTCGCGCTCGCCTCGTCGACTACGTGCGCCCGAAGGCGATCGCCAAACGTTCCCCGAGCGCCTCTGCGTCGGAGTAGCCTCCCCGCTGTGCGCCGTGCCCTGATCCTGGCAATCGTCGCAGCCGCGGCGCTGGTCGCCGGATGCGGCTCGAGTAAGAGTTCCAGCGCCCCGCCCAGCCCCGTCGCGACAGCGCTTTCGTACCTCCCGGCCAACTCGCCGTTCGTGATCACCGCGGCGACCACGTCCAATCCGGGCGGCCAGGCGCTGATCAACCGGCTGCCGAACCTGGCACTCGCCGAGACTGCGCTGTTCGCCAAACTCCGTCAGGTCGGGATCGATTACAACGCCGACATCCGGCCGTTGTTCGGAAATCCGATCGCCGGAGGCCTGGAGCTGAAGGGCGCATCCGGTAAGCCCAACCAGTTCATCGCCGCCTGGGTAACGAAGGACGCGTCGAAGCTGACCGCACTCATCAAGAAGCTGCAGCCTGGTCTTCAGCAGGTCGGCACCCGCGACGGCGCGACCGTCTATTCCCTCGGCAGCCTCGCGCTGGCCACCGAAGACGCAACCGTGGTGTTCGCCTCCACGCAGGCGGATTTGAACGCCGCACTGGACCGTCACGCGCACGGCGGCGGGATCACGCCCGACGACTACACCAAGGCCTTCACGGGACTGGCGCAGAACGCCAGCCTGCAGGTCTTCGGGTCGCTGACGCAGGTGTTGTCGATGCCCAGCGCCGCCAAGGCTCAGAGCGTCCCATGGGTCGCGGCGCTACGCGGCTACGCGGCCTCGATCAGTGAAAGCTCCGCCGGCCTCACGTTCCAGTACCGGCTCGACACCACCGGGCGGTCGCTGTCGGAGTCAGACCTGCCGATCGCCAGTGGCAGCACTGCTCCCAACTTCGCCGGCACAGCGCCGATCGTGGCGGCGGTCCGCAATCCGGCGCAGATCTTCACGTTCGCCGAGAACGCCGAGCAAGCCACCAACCCGGCGCAGTACCGGCAGTTCGCCAAGCGCCAGGCAGCCGTTAAGAGCAAGACGGGGGTCGACCTGACCTCGCTGATCAAGCTCGCGACGGGCGACCTGATCGTCGACAGCGACACGCACACGACGATCGGCCGCGTGCAGGTCAGCGATCCGGCCGCGGCCAAGAGCACGATCGCAAAGCTCGCTGCCCACCCAAGCGCAATCTCGCGCACCCCGCCGACGATCAAGCGCCTGCCCGGCGGCTTCTACACGATCAAGTCGCCTCACTCGAAGGCGGTGACGGTCGGAGTGGTCGGCAACCAGCTCGTGGCCGGTCGGGCGACACCCGCGCAGCTACGTTCGTTTGCCACGGCCCCACCGGTGCCCGCGACCGGTGCCCAAGGCGCGGTGGCGTTCAAGATCGCGCTCGCAGACGTCATCCGCCTCGCGAGCAAGCAAGCGCTCACCGGAATCGGTGGAACGGTCGTCAAGATGCTCGGCGACCTCACGGGCTGGGCGGCCGCCTCCCCATCCCAGCTGACGGGCAACGCAACGCTGGCGATCAAGTAGCGCGCAGGCGCGACAACAGCTCGAGCGCCCCGTGCTTTGAGAGCGGTTCGTTCAGGTTGCCGCACTTCGGCGACTGCACGCACGAGGGGCAGCCCGACTGGCAGGGGCACTCGGAGATCAGCCGGTTCGCATCGTTGACCAGCCGATCGAACTGGTCGTACCCGCGGCGTGTGATCCCGACGCCCCCCGGGTGGCCGTCGTAGATGAAGATCGTCGGGCCGCCCGTCTGCGGATGCAGGTTGGTGGACAGTCCGCCGATGTCCCAGCGGTCACACATCGCGATCAGCGGCAGCACCGCGATCTGTCCGTGCTCAAGCGCATGCAGCGCCCCCAGCAGATGCTCGGCCGGGAACGGCTGCGCGTCGATCAGCTCGTCGAGCTCGTACCAAAGCGCTCGCGTGGGGAACTCGACGGTCGGCAGGTCGAGCGCGTTGAAGTCGATGACCTCGTGATCCTGAAGCCCTTTTCGCTGGTAGCCGACCACTGTCTCCGAGTAGACGACCTCGCCGAACGAGAGCGTCACCCCGTGCGTCGAACGCTGCTCGTGCAGGCGCTCGATGATCGTCATGCTTTCGCTCTTGGTCTGCGTGAAGTAATTGCCGTCAAACGGATCGAG
>DASYFZ010000261.1:0-3047 GCA_036000295.1 Solirubrobacteraceae bacterium | reverse complement strand
GATCGTGCTGGACCTGAGCATGCCGGGAGGGCCCAGCCTGACCGCGATCCCGCGGATGCTCGAGGCCTCGCCGTCGACGAAGATCGTGGTGCTGACGATGGAGGACGAGCCGCGGTTCGCCCGCGAGGCCCTACGCAGCGGGGCCCTCGGGTTCGTGCTCAAGGACGCCGCCGATGCCGAGCTGGTGGCCGCGGTGAGAGCCGCGACGCAGGGCCTGCGCTACCTCAATCCTCAGCTTGGCGGTCTGATCGCGGCCGCACCCGAAGCACCGGTGGGCCCTCCGGACCATCTGACCGAACGCGAGGTCGAGGTGCTCAGGCTGGTGGCGCTGGGCCACACCAACACCGAGATCTCCCAGCAGCTCTATCTCAGCGTCCGCACCGTCGAGTCCCACCGGGCGCACATCCAGCAGAAGGCCGGCCGCTCCACGCGGGCCCAGCTCGTCGCCTACGCCCGCGAGCACGGACTGCTCGACCCCTCCGAGACGTAGCCCCACCTGGGGAGGGCACGGAGCCACGCTGCGGAGCGCTACGGATGCCGAGCCGTGGCCACTGGACCTACGCTGTCGCCATGAAGCTCCTCATCGCGTACGACGGCTCAGCGGATGCCAAGGCCGCAGTCGCCTTGGCCGGCCATCTGTTCGACGGCAGCACCGCCGTCGTGCTCACTGTCTGGGAGGGGTTCTCCGAGGTCGTCTCGCGCGCGAGCGCGGGCCTGTCCTCCACGTTTGACTTCGACCAGATCAATGCGCAGTGCGCTCAGTGGGCGCGGGAACGCGCCGTCGAAGGCGCGGGACACGCGCGCGCCGCGGGGCTTCAGGCCGAGACGCGGGTGGTCGAGCAACGGGAGTCGATCGCCGGCACCATTCTCGAGGAGGCGGAGGCTGCCGACGCCGAGCTGGTCGTGGTGGGGACCCGGGGACTCAGCGGGGTCAAGTCGCTCCTGCTCGGGAGCGTGTCCCGAGCCGTGCTGCAACACGCCCGGCTGCCCGTACTCGTCGCCCCGTCGGCCGCGCGACGTCCCAGGACTCCGGCTGTTGATACACCGTTTCTGAGCGCCCGCCTCTGAGCGTCGCGGCACCTCCCTCGATGTGTGAAGATCTGGGTAGCCGCCCACCTGCGTGACCCGGGCAGGGTGTATCGTCGGGGCGGGCGGTGCCGCCACAGCACGACAGGTGACGATGGATCAGGCGACTCGGGAAGTCTTGGAGGTCGCTCGGGGGGTGCTCGAGCAACTCGACACCGAGCAGGTGCTCGAGCGGGTCCTGGACGCGGCTCGCGAGCTGACTGGGGCTCGTTACGCCGCGCTGGGGGTGCTGGATGAGCCTCGCAACGCGCTGGCGCGTTTCCTGACGCGGGGGATCGACGACCACGAGCGTCAGGCGATCGGCGCGCTCCCCACCGGGCGAGGGGTTCTGGGCGAGCTCATCCGCAACCCGCGCTCGTTGCGGATGGCCGACGTCGGCAGCCACCCGTACTCCTACGGCTTTCCGGTGGGTCATCCGCCGATGAGCTCGTTTCTGGGAGTGCCGATCATGGTCCGCGGTGAGCCCTACGGCAACCTGTATCTCACCGAGAAGCAGGACGGCGGCGAGTTCACCGACGAGGACGAGGAGGCCGCGGGACTCCTTGCCGACTTCGCCGGCGTGGCCATCGATCACGCCCGCCGGTTCACGAGCTCCGAGGAGCACGGTGAGCGCTTGCAGCGCACCGTCGACGCGCTGGACGCGACGATTCAGATCGCGCGCGCCATCGGCGGCGAGACGGATCTCGACTCGATCCTGTCACTGGTGGCCAAGCGGGGCCGCGCGCTGGTCTCGGCGCGCGTGCTGGTGATCGAGCTGCTGCGCGGCGACGAGCTGGAGATGGCGGCCGGGGCGGGAGCGGTCCCCGCCGAGCTGATCGGGCGTCGGGTCCCGCTGGACAACACGATCGCCAGCGCAGCGCTCCGCGCCGGGCGGACGCAGCGTCTCAGCGATCGGCTCATGCGCGCTCGCTTCGAGCAGCACGGAGCAGGCCATCTGGGGGTCGACGCGGAGCACGCCCTCATCGTGCCGCTCGTATTCCGCAATCAGCAATACGGCGTCCTTGTGGCAATCGACCATCTCGATGACGGCGAGTTCAGCGCCGAGCACCAGAACCTGCTCGAGGCCTTTGCCGCCAGCGCCGCGACGGCGGTCGCTACCGCGCAGTCGGCCGCCGACGAGCGCCGCCGCCAGCGCTTGGCCGCCGCGGAGGTTGAACGCAGTCGCTGGGCGCGCGAGCTGCACGACGAGACCCTCCAGGCGCTCGGCAACCTCCGTCTCATGCTCGCGGGCGCTCGGCGAAGCGGAGACCCTGCGCTCATGGCGGGGGCGGTCGACCAAGCGCTCGATCAGCTTGAGCTCGACATCACGACGTTGCGTGCGCTCATCACCGAGCTGCGTCCGGCGGCGCTCGATCAGCTCGGCCTCGAGCCGGCGCTCATGGCGCTCCTGGACCGGACTCGCCGCGGAGGGCTGGAGGTTGAGGCCGAGGTCGCACTCGCCTTCGAGCGCGACGACGCGCGCGAACGCCTCGCGAGCGAGCTGGAGACGGGCGTGTACCGGATCGTGCAGGAGGCCCTCACCAATGCCGGCAAGCATGGTGCGGCGACGTCCGTGGTTGTGGGCGTGGTCGAGGACAACGGCCAGGTGAGGATCGGCGTGCGCGACGATGGTCGCGGCTTCGATCCGAGCGCGGCCACGGCCGGTTTTGGATTGGCCGGCATGCGCGAGCGCGTCGAGCTCCTGGGCGGCGAGCTGGCGCTGACGTCAGCGCCAGGTCAGGGGACGACGGTCGCCGTCACCCTTCCGGTCCAACGGCGGGACGCGGACGAAGGCGCCGCCGTGCCACCGTCAGTGGTCTCAGGAGGCTGAGCCGCGCTGATGTTCAGTCCAGCAGACTCCGGTCGCGCGCATAGCCCACGAGCTCGGCCCGCGTCGTCAGTCCGACCTTCTGCTGGATGTGGGCCCGGTGCGACTCCACCGTCCGCACGCTGAGGAGCAGCGAAGACGCGATCTCCGCGTT
>DASYFZ010000240.1:0-5759 GCA_036000295.1 Solirubrobacteraceae bacterium | reverse complement strand
CAGGTTGTTGACGGCGCGCCCGAGCCGTTCGGGAACGCCCTCCACCGTGACGGGTTGCAGCGAGGCCTCGAACGCCACCTCCGGATGGTCGCGGCGCGCACGCGAGATCGACTCCTCGACGACGCGATCGAGCCGGATGTCCTCGACCATGTCGTGTGGAAGATCACCGCGGGCGAGCTCGATCAGGTCGCCGATCAGCGCGCTCAGCTCCTCGCTCTGCTCGACCACATCGGCAAGCAGCCGACGTCGGTCCTCGTCGGACAGCTGGCCGCCCACGAGCAACACCTCGATGTTGGTGCGCAGGCTTGTGATCGGAGTGCGCAGCTCGTGCGAGGCATCGGCGACGAGCTGGCGTTGCGCGCGCACCGAGTCGTCGAGCTCCTCGCGCGAGCTCTGGAGGCGTTCGATCATCGCGTTGAAGCGGGTCGCGAGCTGGCCGACCTCGTCGTCGGCGTGAACGTGGATGCGGCTGGTCAGGTCCTCGGTCTCGGAGATGTGCTCGGCCGTGTGGGCGACCTCGGCGAGCGGCGCGAGCACCTTGCGCGCGGCGAGCCTTCCGAGCACCGCCGCCAGCGCGACACCGCCCGCGCACAGCAGGAACAGGATCAGGCGCAGGCGCGAGAGGACGTGATCGATGCCGTTGAGCGGACGCGCGAGCTGGATCGCCACCGACTCGGATTGGAGACCGACCGTGAGCTCCGCGGGGATGATCAGCTCGCGCAGATGGCTGGCGCCGACCTGGACGTCCTTCAGGTAGGTGCGCTGATCGCCGGCGGCGACGTCGCGCACCTGTGAGTCGATCGGGAGGTTGTAATCGCCGCCGCGCTGGTTGCCGGCCGTCACGATCTGCCAGTACTGGGCCGGACCACCCATGTTCGCCGGGATCCCGGGAAGCTGCTGATTCAGCGCCCGCAGGCCGTTTTGATCGACGGCCGTGGCCTGCGCGCGCAGCGCGTCATCGACCTGCCCACGCAGCTGGCTGCGCACGACCCAGTAACACACCAGCCCCGCCAAGATGATCGCCACCGCGGTCGTCGCCGCGGCCACGTAGGAGATCCGGCGACGAAGTGACAAACCCGGCCGATCCGATCAATCCCGGAGCACGTACCCGACGCCCCTGACCGTGTGCAACAGGCGCGACTCGCCGCCGGCCTCGGTCTTTCGGCGCAGGTACCCCATGTAGACGCCGAGCGCATTGGACGTGGGTCCGAAGTCGTATCCCCACACGTGCTCGAAGATCGTGGACCGCGTCAGCACCTGGCGAGGGTGGCGCAGGAACAGCTCGAGCAGCAGAAACTCGGTCTTGGAGAGCTCGATCAGCCGGTCGCCGCGGTGGACTTCGTGGGCCACCGGGTCGAGCACCAGGTCGGCGTAGGACAGCACTTCGCCCTCGACGCCGTCGCCGGAGCGGCGCAGCAGCGCCCGCAGGCGCGCCTGCAGCTCACGCAGCGCGAACGGCTTGACCAGGTAGTCGTCGGCGCCGACGTCGAGCCCCTCCACGCGGTCGTCAACTGCATCGCGCGCGGTGAGCATCAGAATCGGCGTGCGGTCGCCGGCCTTGCGCATCCTGCGCGCCAGCTCGAGTCCGTCGAGGCGTGGCATCAGAACGTCGAGGATGACCGCGTCTGCCGGGCTGCGGGCGAGCACGTCGAGAGCTTCTTCGCCGTCGGCCGCGAGCTCGACCTCGTAGTTGTCGAGCTTCAGGGCACGCTCCAGCGCCCGCCGGACCGCGGGTTCGTCATCGACTACAAGTACGCGCGCCATGGATCCTCATGATGGGTGATTCACCTAAGGGTTCCTGAAGATTAGGGCCCCGAGGGGCGTCTTTCAGGGCTGGGCGCTTACGCAACCAGCCTGAAAGACACCCTTCGGGACCTTTAAGAGCCTGAGTTCGGGATCATCGCGTTTGGATGTCGCTCAGCTCGTATCGGAAGAAGCGGGATTTCGGGGAGACGCCCGAGCCCGGGGGCCAGCCGGGTGCCCCTCAGCCCGCTCACGACGGTGAGGCTCGGTTCGTCGTGCAGCAGCATGCGGCTACGCGGCTGCACTGGGACCTGCGGTTGGAGCACGAGGGGGTGCTGGCGTCTTGGGCGGTGCCGAACGGGATCCCGCCCGATCCGGCGGACAACCGGCTGGCGGTGCGCACCGAGGACCACCCGCTCGAGTACCTGGAGTTCCACGGCGAGATCCCCAAGGGGCAGTACGGCGCCGGGACGATGAAGATCTGGGACACCGGCACGTTCGAGCTGCACAAGTGGGACGCGCGCAAGGTCGAGGTCACGTTCCACGGCGAGCGCCTGCACGGCCGCTATGGGCTGTTTGTGATCGGGCGCGACGAGGCGACCAAGCAGGACTGGATGATCCATCGGATGGATCCGCCGGACGACCCGGATCGGGTCGCTATGCCCGAGCGCCTGGTGCCGATGATGGCGCGATCGAGCGACAAGCTCCCACGACCCGAGCGGGGGTGGTCCTACGAGGTCAAGTGGGACGGCGTGCGCGCGATCGCCTATGTGCAGCCCGGCCGCCTGCGGCTGGAGAGCCGCAATCTGAACGAGATCACCGACGCCTATCCCGAGGTCCGCGGCCTCCTCACCGACCTGGGAATGCACGAAGCCGTGCTCGACGGCGAGATCGTCGCCTTCGACGACAACGGCCGCCCCAGCTTCGAGCGCCTGCAGAGCCGCATGCACGTCACGTCGCCCAACGCGGTGCGCAGGCTGATGGGCTCGACCCCTGTCGTCTACGCGATCTTCGACGTGCTGTATCTCGACGGGCGCTCGTTGATGGACCTTCCGTACACGGAGCGGCGCGAGCGCCTCGAGCAGCTCGATCTGGGTGGACCGGCCTGGCGCGTGCCCAGCGTGCACCGCGACGCCGGCAAGCGCCTGCTGGAGGCGACGGCGTCGCAGGGCCTCGAGGGGGTCGTCGCCAAGCGCCTGGATTCCCACTACGAGCCGGGCCGCCGCACCGGGGCGTGGCTGAAGATCAAGCACGTCCGGCGTCAGGAGCTGGTGATCGGCGGCTGGATCCCCGGGGAGGGCCGACGGGCCCGGCGAATCGGTGCGCTGCTGATGGGCTATCACCGCGACGGCACGTTCGTCTACGCGGGGCGCGTGGGAACCGGCTTCACCGAGAAGACCCTCACAGAGCTACACGGCAAGCTCGAGCCGTTGCGCCGCGACACGTCGCCGTTCGGTTCCGCACCGAAGCTCCCGCGCGAGGCTGTGTTCGTCGAGCCCTCGCTGGTGGCCGAGGTCGAGTTTCGCGAGTGGACGAACGAGGGGGTCCTGCGCGCGCCATCCTTCAAGGGCCTGCGCGACGACAAGGCGCCGCGTGACGTGGTGCTGGAGGGATCGGGCCAAGCCGCCGCGGATGGGGTGGACCCGAGCTCTCCTGAGGCCCTGTTCGACGAGGTCGAGCATCTGCCCGAGGGAGCCATCGAAGTGCTGACGGAAGGGCGGAGGCTGAAGATCTCCAACTGGGACAAGGTCCTGTATCCAGAGACCGGGTTCACCAAGGGCGACCTCGTCGCCTACTACGCCCGGATCGCACCGATCGTGCTCCCGCATCTCCACGACCGGCCGCTGACGCTCAAGCGCTATCCCAACGGTGTCGACAGCCAGTACTTCTATGAGAAGCAGTCGCCGTCGCACCGCCCCGAGTGGGTGCAGACGGTGAAGATCGGCTCGATCAACTACACGCTTGCTCAGGACCGCCCCACGCTGGTGTGGCTTGCCAACCTGGCCGACATCGAGCTGCACACGTCGCTGTCACTGGCGCAGGCGACCGAGCGGCCGACGATGCTCGTGTTCGACTTGGATCCGGGGGCGCCCGCCGGGATCGTCGAGTGCTGCCGCGTGGGCGTGGTGCTTCACGGCCTGTTCGATCAGATCGGGTTGCAGAGCTTCGCCAAGACGTCTGGCTCCAAAGGCCTGCAGGTGTACGTCCCGCTGAACGGCGACACCGACTACGACCAGACCAAGACGTTCGCACGGCGGATCGCGGAGCTGCTCGAGCAGCGGATGCCCGAGCTCGTCGTGTCGCGGATGACCAAGCGGCTGCGTCCGGGCAAGGTGCTGGTCGACTGGAGCCAGAACGACGTCCATAAGACGACCGTCAACGTCTACTCTGTGCGCGCCCGCGAGCGCCCCACCGTATCCACGCCGGTGAGCTGGGACGAGGTCGCGGACGTCCAGCGCAACGGCGACGGCGAGCTGCTGAGCTTCGACACCGAGCAGGTGCTCGAGCGCGTGATCGAGCTCGGCGACCTGTTCGCGCCGGTTGCGAGCCTTCAGCAACGGCTCCCGCCGGTCGGCTGAGGCCCGGATGACGCGAACGCTCAATCTGATCGTCGTCGCCGCAAGCGCCGCGGCGCTGACCGGCTGCGCTCGCACGACGCTGCTCATCAACCACCACGAGGCCGCCAAGCCGTCGTCCACATCGACGACCGGCACCTCGACCACGAGCACATCGACCACGAGCACATCGACCACCAGCACCACGACGACGCCAAGCCCGGCGGCGGTCGCGTACCTTGCGGCGCTCAATCACGAACAGGCGAGGCTCGCCGCCGCCGAGCGCAAGATCCCGCGGGGTCCGCGCACGCCCGCCGGACTGGCGCACTCGATCCAGCTGCTGCGCGCCGCGATCGTGCGGCTCGGGCACGACCTGCAGCGGATCTCCCCGCCTCCGGACGTGGCGTCGCAGCATGCCCAGCTCGTGTCGATCATGCAGACGTACGCCGACCGTCTCGGTGCCGCTGCGAGCACGGCGGTCAAGCCCGGTGGCCAGCTGCGAGCGGCCAACATGTTGATCAGCGCCACGACCGCAGCGAGCTCGGCGTTCAGCTCGACGGTCAGTCAGATCAGCTCAGCCTTGCGCTGAACACACGACGCACGGCTGCCGCTTTAGGATGATGACCCGATGGATCAGATCACGCTCCGAAACCGTCTTCTCGTCGCCACGAATATGTGGCGGGAGGCGACGGGCGACCCACTCCCGAAGCTGCCCCCCGGCGACCCCGCCGACCAGATTCAGAGCTTCGAGCTGAAGATCGTCGACCGCCTGTGGGAAGGCGCCACGCCGGACAACGCGCGCGAGGTGGCCGACCGCACGTGGGATCTGGTCCACGACCGCGAGGACTCAGACCCGGTCAAGCAACGCGTCGTCGAGTGCCATGAGGCCCTGGCCCGGATGACGCGCCTGGGCGACTAGCCCACCGTGGGCGCGGTCATGCACCACGAGCACCACTACACGCTCGAGCAGGCCAGCGCGGTGCGGGGATGGGTGGCCCAGCGGATCGACTCGATTCGCCGCTCGCAGGCGAGCCTCGTCGAGCTCGGCGCCCGCGCGCGGACGGCGATCAGCGCGCTCGATCCGCAGACTGGGGGCTCGTATCCGGGCAGGGAGGTTGCGGCGGCGCTGGTCGCGCTCAGCCGGGCTCTCAACGAGCTCGACGCGGTCGACGTGGTCGTGCGCGACGTCGAGCGCGGGCTTGTCGATTTTCCGACGCTCCGCGACGGCGAGGAGGTCTACCTCTGCTGGCTCGTCGACGAGGACGAGATCCGCTTCTGGCACGCCCCCGACGCCGGGTTCGCGGGCCGTCAGCCGCTGTAGCTCACCGGCTCAGGTGATGACCGGAGCAACCGGCTCGGCGTGCGCGAGCGGGTTGCGCGGCAGGCCGGCTGCGGCGTAGGCGTCGGCCTCGTCGAGCGTCTCGCGATCGAGCAGCGCGGAGACGAGCGAGTCGAGGTTTG
>DASYFZ010000224.1:0-2572 GCA_036000295.1 Solirubrobacteraceae bacterium | reverse complement strand
CATTCGCGACACAACCTCGGGGTCGAGCACGGATCCGCCCTCGGCCACGCGCCGGACGGCGTCGACGAACCGCTCGATGTCGGCTACCCGGTCCTTGAGCAGATAGCCGACGCCCTCCGCACTCTCGGCCAGAAGCTCGGCTGCGTACTCCTTTTCGACGTATTGAGAGAGCACGAGCACGCCGGTGCCCGGGAGCTCCGATCGGATGATCAACGCCGCCTTCAGCCCCTCGTCAGTGTGGGTGGGGGGCATCTTGATGTCGACGATCGCGACATCGGGCTTGTGCGCGCGCACCTTGCGCAACAGGTCATCGAGGTCGCCGGCCTCGCCGACGACTTCGAAGCCCTCATCCTCAAGCAGGCGGGCGACTCCCGCGCGGAGCAGGAGCGAATCTTCAGCGATCAGTACGCGCATTGTGCAAGAGCCTCCCGTCTATGAGGCCGCGACGCAAGCGGCGGGGCGCACTTCAAGTGCGAATCCTGACCGCCTACGTGGGAACGGCATCGGACGCTGGCGTCTCCCCGTACGCACACGGTGCGGCTAACCGCACTGACGGTGTGAGCAGCCCGAACGCGCAGACGCCAGCCCGCCGCACAGACAGCCACCTAAGCGGATGAGATCGTCGCGCCGTGCTCAAGAACCACCGCAACGGAGGAGATGCCATGCAACATCCACCCCGCAACCCCGCTCGCCATCTAGCGGCCCGCATGGGCCACTGGAGCGCGAGCCATCGCAAACTGGCGATCTTTGGCTGGCTCGCCTTCGTCGTCGTCGCAATCGTCATCGGCACGGCCGTCGGCACGAAGACGATCGACCAGAGCAACAACAACACCGTCGGCCCGTCCGCCCGGGCGGACCAGATCCTCAAGCACGGGGGGTTCAAGCAGTCTGGTCCCCTCACCGAGATCGCCGTCGTCCAGAGCAAGCACCTGACGACCTCCAATCCCGAATTCCAGGCAGCGATAAACGACGTAGCGCGGACTGTCGCTCCGCTTTCAAACGTCCACAACCTGCGCTGGCCGCATGGTCATGCAAACGGGGATCAGGTATCGCGCGATGGCCGCACGGCCCTGATCGAATGGGACATGAGCGGCAAGCTCAAGGCCGCCGAGAAGCAGATCGATCCGCTTACCACTGCAGTGAAATCGGTTGCTGCCCGGCACCCGGGCTTCTACATCGACGAGGCCGGTGCCGTGAGTTCGGACAAGGCGCTGACAAAGCTGTTCAACGACCAGCTCGGCCAGGCGGGTGAGCGCTCGATCCCGCTCACGCTGTTGATCCTCGTGCTCGTGTTCGGGTCCCTGCTGGCCGCATGGATCCCACTGATGCTCGGCTTGCAGGCCGTCATCGCCACGATCGGCCTGACCGCCATCGTCAGCCACATCACGCCGATGGACCCGAACGTATCGGCCGTCGTCATGCTCGTCGGCCTCGCCGTCGGCGTCGACTACACCCTGTTCTACCTGCGCCGCGAGCGCGAAGAGCGGGCTGCCGGCCGCAGCGAGCGCGCGGCGCTCGAGGCCGCCGCCGCAACCTCCGGGCGCTCGGTCCTGATCTCCGGGATCACCGTGCTGATCGCTATGGCAGGGATGCTGTTCTCCGGCGACAAGACGTTCATCTCGATGTCGATCGGGACGATGATTGTCGTCGCCGTCGCGATGATCGGTTCGCTGACCGTCCTGCCCGCCGTGCTCTCGAAGCTCGGCGACCGGGTCGAGAAGGGACGCATCCCGGGGCTGAGCCGGTTCCGCAGCCCGGGCGCCGAGAGCCGGATCTGGTCGCGGATCCTGAACCCGGTGCTCCGCCGGCCGGCGATCTCGGCGGCGATCAGCCTGGCGGTGCTGGCCACGCTGGCGATCCCCGCGCTGCAGATCCACACCGCGTCCTCTTCCCTGAACACGCTGCCCCGCAGCGCGGCGACGGTGGAGGCGATCAACCACATCCAGGCGGCGTTCCCAGGACAGGCGACGCCGGCCGTGGTCGCGGTCAAGACCGCCACGCTGTCGCCCGCGTACAAGGCCGCGGTTGCTCAGCTGCAGTCGGCGGCAGCCGCCACCGGCAAGGGATACGGTGCCTTCACCGTCGATAGTAACTCCGCACACACGGTCGGACGTATCGCGATCCCACTGCCTGGCAACGGGACAGACGGAGTCTCGACCCGCGCGCTGCTGACCCTGCGGGGCCAGCTGCTGCCGGCAACCATCGGCAAGCTGCCCGGCGCGAGCTACGGCGTCACCGGCAACACCGCCGGGTCCTACGACTGGAACCAGATGATGAAGAGCTCGCTGCCGCTGGTCTTCGGGTTCGTGCTCACGTTCGCGTTCCTCCTGCTGCTGGCCTCGTTCCGCTCGCTGGTGATCGCGGCCAAGGCCGTGGCCCTCAACCTGCTGTCCGTCGCCGCCGCATACGGCGTGGTGGTGGCGGTGTTCCAGTTCGGCTGGGGTTCCAACATCCTCGGCTTCACCTCTAACCACTCGGTGGCTCCATGGCTGCCGCTGTTCATGTTCGTGATCCTGTTCGGGCTGTCGATGGACTACCACGTGTTCATCCTCAGCCGCATCCGGGAGGCATA
>DASYFZ010000205.1:0-15992 GCA_036000295.1 Solirubrobacteraceae bacterium | reverse complement strand
GCGCGTTGCCGGCTGGTCGACGTGATCGAGCTTCTGTCCGATACGGGCCTGGGCAAGGAAATGCACTCGGTGATTTCGCAGGGGCGCGTCGAGTCGATCGTCACCTCCAAGCCGCGCGACCGGCGCATGCTCATCGAAGAGGCCGCCGGCCTGGGCAAGCACCGCAAACGCAGGCGGCGCGCGCAGCTGAAGCTGGGTCACACGCAGGACAACCTCGACCGGGCGCTCGACGTCGAACGCGAGGCACGGTCCCGGCTGCGCCCGCTCAAGCGCCAGGCGGAAGCAGCGGATCTGCACGCGCGCTTGGAGCGACAGACGCTGGAGACGCGCTGGGAGCTCTCGCGCGACGACCTGCGCGTCCAGCGCGAGGCGCTCGCACAGGCCCAGGAGGCCGCCCAGCAGGCTCGCTCGCGGGCGGAGCGCGTCGAGCAGGAGCTCGAACAGGTGTCGAAGCGGCGCGAGGCAGCCGAGGAGAAGCTGGCGTTGCGAAGCGCTCATCGCGAGGAGCTCTCCCGCCGCCTGTACGTCGCTCAATCGGCCGGCGACCGGGTGTCCTACCGGGCCGAGGCGGTCCGGGCCGTGTCGGCGAGGATCGACGTGGCGCTTGACCGCAGCGCCGGACAGCTCGCCGCGCTCGAGTCCCAGGCGCAGGCCGACATTGACGACCCCGAGGCGCACGCGCGGATCGCGAGCCTCGAGCAGGAGCTCGACGCGCTCGAGCGCGACCGCGAGGCCGAGCTCGCCCGCCAGATCCAGGACCTCGAGCAGCAGCTCGTGGCCACGGCCGCCGCGATCGACGAGCGCAGCACCGAGGTCGAGCGGACCAAGGCCGAGCGCGAGCAGGCCGACGCCGCGGTCGAGAGCGCGCGCGAGGCCGTACGGACCGCCGAGCGCGGTGTCGAGACGGCCCGCCGCGAAGCCGCTCAGGTAGGCGGCGAGCTGGCGGGGGTCAACCAGTTTCTGCGCGCCCAGACGCCGCTGCCGGGCGCTGCCACAGCGCTCTCGGACGAGCTCGAGATCGACGCCGGCTACGAGCTGGCGCTTGCGGCTGCGCTGGACGGACGCCTGCGGGCGGCGGTGGTCGGTGACCGCCGCGATGGCGCGGCGCTGCTCGATCGCGCCGGTACCGAGGGCGGCCGTGCATTGGTCGCACGAGCCACCGACGCCGGCGCGCCGGTACCCACCGACCCGCCCGCGCCCGGAGCGGAGCGGCTCGCCGAGCGGCTTCGCGGCGCCGACGCGGCCGTGCGGCTCGCGCGATCGCTGCTTCGCGACACCTGGGTCGTCGACTCGCTCGAGGAGGTTCCCGAGGAGTTCGGCGGGGTTGCGGTCACTCGGGCGGGTCGCGTCTGGTCGGGCTCGACCCGCGAGCTGCGCCAGGCGCCCGCAGTTGGCGAGGAGCGCGTCCTGGCGGAGCGCAACCGGCGCGATCAGCTGATCGCCGCCAGCGAGGCTGCCGCTCAAGCCGAGCAGGCCGCCGCGGCGACGCTCGAGCGAGCGGGCGCCGAGGCGTCGCGCTGCGATGCCGAGGCCGAGCGTGCGACGGCTGTACACCGCACGGCAGTGCGCGCGCGCGACGAGGCCGGCGAAGAGCGCCGCCGGATCGAAGCGATGATCGAGCATCGCCGGGCCGCTCCCGACGACGGCCCGGAGGCCGGCCGCAGGCTCGCCCTGTCCACGCAGCTCGGCGCCGAGCGCGACAAGCTCGCGCGGCTCGAGCGCGAGCGCGCCGAGCGCCAGGCGCGGCTGCAACGAGCACGGCAGGCGGTCGCGTCGGCCGAGGCGCTGCGGCCTGGTGTTGCGCGGGTGCTCGAGTCGCTCGCCGCTGCGGCGGAAGCGATTGCCCAGTGCCGCGGCGCCTTCGACGCTGCGCTTGCGGCAGACCGCGAGGCCGGCGAGCACGTCGCGGCCGAGCTCAAGGCGTGCGCGCAGCAGGAGGCGACGCTGCACACCCAGTTGCACTCCGTCAACGAGGCCAGGACCGAGACTCAGGTTCGCCTGCAACGCGCCGGTGATCGCGCCGCCGATCTCGAGCGCGAGCTCGCGGCACTGGCATCGCGGCTGCAGCTCGACGCTGGCCCGGCCGAGCAGCCCCTGACCGCCGAGGAGCGCGAGGCCCTCGCCAGTCGCCTGGAACGGCTCACCCGGCGCCGGGAGCAGATTGGCCCCGTGAATCCGCTCGCACAGCAGGAGTACGCCGAAGCCGTCGAGCACGTCGAGGAACTCGAGCGTCAGCGGGCAGACCTCGAGGACGCGTTGCGCGAGCTCGAGAAGCTGATCGCCGACACCGACCGCCAGATCCGCGAGACGTTCGAGGAGACCTTCGAGGCCGCGGCGCGCAACTTCGAGCACGTCGCCGCCCAGCTGTTCCCGGGCGGCGGCGGCCGCCTGCGGCTCGTCGCCGAGCGCGACGGGCCGGCCCGGGTGCTCGGTGGCGCCACGCCGCCCAGCGACGACGAGGACGGCCCCGACTCAGACGAGCCGGCCGAGAACGAGCCCGCAGCCGAGGAGGACCTACTCGGCGTGGAGATCGAGATCACGCCTGCCGGCAAGGACATGAAGCGGCTGACGCTGCTCTCCGGCGGCGAGAAGTCGATGACCGCGCTCGCGTTCCTGTTCGCGGTGTTCCTCGCGCGCCCATGCCCGTTCTACATCCTCGACGAGGTCGAGGCGGCGCTCGACGACCTGAACATCGATCGCTTCCTCGAGCTTTTGCGGGTCTACTCCGGGCACGCGCAGTTCATCGTCGTGACCCACCAGAAGCGCACGATGGAGGCCGCGGACTCGCTGTACGGCGTTTCGATGAGCGGCGACGGGATCTCGAAGGTGATCTCGCGCCGTCTGGCCCGCGAGGAAACCGCGGCTTAGACGCGGCCCGGGCGCGGCCGTCGAGCAGCACTGAGCTATCGTCGCCGCTCGATGGCTCGAGACTGGCGGGACCTGTTTATCGTTGACGGCGCACCGGCGCCGGAGGCACAGTCGGCCCCCGAGGCCGAGCAACGGCGTGGCGGCATGTTCCGCCGGCTGCGCGAGAACCTGCGCAAGACCCGCCAGGCGCTCACCTCGGAGATCCAGGCGACGCTGTTCGAGGAGCTCAACGACGAGACCTGGGAGCGTCTGGAGGAGGCGCTGATCTACGCCGACGTGGGGGCCCGGACGACGGCCGAGGTGGTCGAGAAGCTCGAGCACGAGGCCACGTCGGGCGAGGTGTCGGGCGGGGAGGCCCTGACCGCGCGCCTCACCGAGCTGCTGGCCGACATCGCCCGCACCGGCGACGACCGGATCGACCTGCACCCCAAGCCCACGGTGATCCTTGTCGCGGGCGTCAACGGAACCGGCAAGACCACGACCGTCGGCAAGCTCGCCTGGCACCTCAGCAACGAGCTCGGGCAGCACGTGGTGCTCGCCGCCGCCGACACGTTCCGCGCCGCGGGCGTCGAGCAACTCGAGCTGTGGGCGCAGCGCGCGGGGGTGCAGTTCGTCAAGGGTCCCCCCAACGCGGACCCCGGGTCCGTCGCCTACGACGCGATCGCCACCGGCCGCCGCGACGGCGCCGACGTCGTGATCATCGACACCGCCGGGCGGCTGCATACCCAGGACGACCTGATGGCCGAGCTGACCAAGGTCCGCCGCGTGATCTCAAAGCAGATCCCCGAGGCCCCGCACGAGACGCTGCTCACCGTCGACGCGACGACGGGCCAGAACGGGCTGCGCCAGGCCCAGATGTTCTCGGAGGCGATCGATGTCTCGGGCCTGGTGCTGACCAAGCTTGACGGCACGGCCAAGGGCGGGATCGCGCTGGCGATCGCGCACGATCTGGGGATTCCGGTCAAGCTCATCGGGATCGGCGAGCAGCTCGAGGATCTGCGCCCCTTCGACCCCACCGATTTCGCCCGCGCGCTGGTCACCTGACGGGCCTTTATTTGGCCGGGACCACGACGCGCGAGCGCTAAAGTCGCCTGCAAATGTCAGGTCCGGTCTTGTGGGTGATCTTCGCCGCCCTGTTCGGAATCGGCGAGATGCTCACGACGAGCTTCTTCCTCGCCCCGTTTGCCGTCGGCGCGGTCGTGGCGGCCATCGTCGACGCCGCCGGGGCGGGCACGGCCCCCTCCTTCATCGTGTTCTTCGTGGTGTCGCTGCTGACGCTCGCGGTGCTGCGCCCGATCGCGCGTTCACATCGCCGTATGCCGCCGCAGATCAGGACCGGCACGGCCGCCCTGATCGGCAAGCGCGCGATCGTGCTTGAGCGGATCGAGAACGACGAGGGGGTCGGGTGCGTGAAGATCGACGGCGAGGTCTGGACCGCGAGGTCGCTGCACGACGATCAGGTCATCGAACGCGGGACACCGGTTGAGGTTGTCGACATCAAGGGCGCGACCGCGCTCGTGACCGAATAGGAGGCCGGCATGGCCGGGGCAATCATTGCGATCGTGGTGGTGGTGTTCCTGCTGATCGCCTTCGCGCGGACGGTGCGGATCATCCCGCAGGCCCGCGCGGGGGTCGTGGAGCGCTTCGGGCGCTACAGCCGCACGCTGACGCCCGGCCTGGCGATCCTGGTGCCGTTCATGGACCGGCTCAAGCCGCTGATCGACCTGCGCGAACAGGTCGTGTCGTTCCCACCGCAGCCGGTGATCACCGAGGACAACGTCGTCGTGCAGATCGACACGGTTCTGTACTTCACGGTCACCGACGCCAAGGGGGCCACCTACGAAATCGCCAACCCGCTGCAGGGCATCGAGCAGATCACGGTCACGACGCTGCGAAATGTGGTCGGCGGGATGACGCTCGAGACTGCGCTGACCAGCCGCGACCACGTCAACGCGACGCTGCGCGGTGTGCTCGACGAGGCCACCGGCAAGTGGGGGATCCGCGTCAACCGGGTCGAGATCAAGTCGATCGACCCGCCAGGCTCGATCCAGGAGGCGATGGAGAAGCAGATGCGCGCCGAGCGCGACCGCCGCGCCGCAATCCTCAACGCGGAGGGCGTCAAGCAGTCGCAGATCCTGACCGCCGAGGGCGAGAAGCAGGCCGCGGTGCTCAGCGCCGAGGGCCAGAAGCAGGCCGCGATCCTGCGCGCGGAGGGCGAGGCGCAGGCGATCGCCACCGTGTTCCAGGCGATCCACGACGGCAATCCCGACCCGCAGCTGCTCAGCTACCAGTACTTGCAGATGCTCCCGCAGCTCGCCCGCGGCGACTCCAACAAGGTGTTCGTGATCCCCTCGGAGTTCTCGGAGGCATTCGGCGGGATCGCGAAGGCGTTCGCCGACCGCGTGCCGGCGGCGAGCGCCGACCTGACCACAAATTCGGACGCACCGGGCGTCAACCCCGTCTAACGTAGGCGCCAGATGTTCGACTCACTCGCCGAGAAGCTCCAGGCCACGCTCTCCGACGTCCGGGGTCGCGGCACGCTGACCGAGGACGACGTCTCGGCGGCGATGCGCGAGATCCGCCTCGCGCTGCTCGAAGCCGACGTGAACTTCAAGGTCGTCAAGAGCTTCACCAACGCGGTCAAGGAGCGCGCGCTCGGCGCCGACGTGATCGGCCAGCTCAACCCGGGCCAGCAGGTGGTCAAGATCGTCTCCGACGAGTTGACCGAGCTGATGGGCGGCGCGGCGCGGGACCTGTCGTTCTCGCCGCGGCCCCCGACCGTGGTGCTGATGGCGGGCCTGCAGGGCTCCGGCAAGACGACGGCCACGGGCAAGCTCGCGCGTTACCTGCGCACCGAGCACGGCTCTTCGGTCGCGGTGGCGGCATGTGACGTGTACCGCCCGGCCGCCGTCGACCAGCTGATCAAGGTCGGCGCCCAGGCCGGCGTGGACGTCTATGAGCAGGGCACCGACCGTGACCCCGTGAAGATCGCCGCGTGGGCGCGCGACCGCGCGATCTCCGAGGGCAAGGACGTCCTGATCATCGACACCAGCGGGCGGCTGCACGTCGACCAGGAGCTGATGGCCGAGCTCGCCAACATCAAGAAGGCCACCCGCCCGACCGACATCCTGCTGGTCGTCGACGCGATGACCGGTCAGGACGCTGTCAACGTCGCCGAGCAGTTCGCCGAAGTCGTCAATTTCGACGGCGTCGTGATGACCAAGCTCGACGGCGATGCGCGCGGTGGAGCTGCATTGTCGGTCAAGGCGATCACCGGCAAGCCGATCCTGTTCGCCTCGACCGGCGAGAAGCTGGATCAGTTCGAGCGTTTCCACCCCGACCGGATGGCGCAGCGGATCCTCGGGATGGGCGACGTGATGACGCTGATCGAGAAGGCCCAGGGTGCCTACGACGAGCAGGAGGCCGCCGAGCTAGAGCGCAAGCTGCGCAAGCAGGAGTTCGGCCTCGACGACTTCCTCGAGCAGATGCGCCAGGTCCGCCAGCTGGGGCCGCTGCAGTCGCTGCTGGGGATGATCCCCGGGATGGGCAAGGAGCTGCGCGGCGCCAAGATCGACGAGCGTGAGTTCGACCGCATCCAGGCGATCATCTTGTCGATGACGCCGCAGGAGCGACGCCATCCCGAGCTGATCAAGGGCTCGCGAAGGTTGCGGATCGCGCGCGGCTCGGGCACCAACGTTCAGGCCGTCAAGCAGCTGATCAAGCAGTTCGAGCAGATGCGCAAAGTGATGCGCCAGGTGTCGCAGGGACGGATGCCCGACCTGGGCGCGCTGATGCGCCAGGCGCGATGATCGCGGCGTCCCGTCGCTCGGCACGCTAACCTCGCCTGCTCAGATGTCAGTAAGACTCCGCCTCACCCGCATAGGAAGCCGCAAGAACCCCGTCTGGCGGGTCGTCGTCGCCGACCAGCGCGCCAAGCGCGACGGTCGCGTGATCGAGACCGTCGGCCACTACAACGCGCAGACCAGCCCCTCGACGATCGTGCTCGACGAAGAGCGCATCCGGGACTGGCTGGCACGCGGCGCACAGCCGACCGACACGGTCCGCAAGCTGCTGCGTACCCAGGGCATTTCCTAGCACCCACGCACCATGAAGGACCTGCTCGAGTACCTCGCGCGCGGCCTTGTCGAAGAGCCCGACGAGGTGCAGGTCAAGGAACTGCAGGAAGACGACGGCGTCACCATCCTGGAGCTGTCGGTCGGCGAGGACGACTACGGCAACATCATCGGCCGCGGCGGACGCACCGCCTCGGCGCTTCGCACGATCATCAAGACGGCGGCCGCCAAGCAGAAGCGGCGCGTGTTCGTGGACATCGTCGACTCCTGATGGAGTCCGGCGCCGAGGGTCATCCGACCGGATGGCTGCGCGCCGGCAGGGTGGGGCGGCCCCACGGGCTGGACGGCAGCTTCCACGTAACGCTTCCCAACGCCTCGCTGCTTGATTCGGTGGAGCGGGTCACAGTCGCCGGCCGTGAACGTGAGATCGTCCGCCGCGCCGGGACGGCGGCCCGTCCGATCCTGCGCCTGGACGGCTGCGACGACCGCGCGGCCGCGCAGGCGCTCGGTGGCGAGGAGCTGACGGTCCCGCGATCGGTCGCGCCCCCGCTCGAGGAGGACGAGTGGTGGGCCGAAGATCTCGTCGGGTGCACGGTGCACGACGACGGCCGGCGCGTTGGGGTGGTGCGCAACCTGCTGTCGCTGCCATCGTGCGAGGTGCTCGAGGTGACGCGCGAGGACGGGGGCGGCGAGCTGCTGGTCCCGCTTGTCGGCGACGCGGTCCGCGAAGTCGACGTGGAGGCGCGCACGATCGAGATCGACCTGCACTTCCTCGGGGAGGAGTAGGTGGAAATCGACGTGTTCACGCTGTTCCCTGACGCGTTCGGGTGGTTTGAGCGCCAGCGCCACGTCACCAACGCGATCGCGAAAGGGCACCGGCTGGGGTACGTCAACTACCGCGATCACACGCCCCTCAACGCCGGTCAGGTCGACGACATGCCGTTCGGAGGGGGAGCCGGGATGGTGCTGCGAGTCGATGTGGTCGAGGCCGCGCTTCGCGCCCGCTACGGCGTCGACCCAGCGTCGCTGCACGCCGACCGCCGGGTGATCGCGCTGACTCCGAGCGGCCGCCTGCTCGATGACGGGTTCGTCGACGAGCTGGCCCGAGAGGAGCGGCTGACGCTGCTGTCCGGGCGCTACGAGGGCTTCGACCAGCGGGTGCTCGATCACTTCGTCTCCGACGAGCTGTCGATCGGGCGCTACGTGCTGGCGGGCGGTGAGCTCGCGGCGATGGTCGTCTGCGACGCGGTGCTGCGAAAGCTTCCGGGCTCGCTCGGGCACGAGCAGTCGGTGCTGGAGGAGTCGTTCAGCCAGGCGTTGGAGGGAGCTCCTGAGTACCCCCATTACACGCGCCCCGCCGAGCACCGGGGATGGAGCGTGCCCGAGGTGCTGCTGTCGGGCCACCACGCCAAGATCCGTGAGTGGAGGCGCGAGCAAAGCCGGGCGCGAGCTGCAAGCGAGCGACCGGGCGATACGGAGGCCACAGGCGGTCCGCTACCATAGTCCGCTCCCGCGGCAGGGTCGGTGCGTTTGCATGCCCCGGCCGGGCATGGCCGAGCGCCGTTGCTGCGGGATAGGTCCCCTTATGAGCACCGTGATCGAAAGCCTGGAGCGCGCACAGCTCCGCAGAGTGCCGGCGTTTGGCGCCGGTGATCGCCTGCGGGTTCACTTCCAGGTGATCGAGGGCACCCGCCGGCGCACGCAGGTGTTCGAAGGGATCGTCATCCGCCGCCAGGGCCACGGTGCACGCGAGACGTTCACCGTGCGCAAGCAGTCGTTCGGCGTCGGCGTCGAGCGAACCTTCCCGCTGCACTCACCGAAGATCGAGCGCATCGAGGTGGCGGCGCGCGGAGACGTCCGGCGCGCAAAGCTGTACTACCTGCGGGGGCGCGTCGGCAAGCGCGCCCGCGTGCGCGAGCGGCGCAACACCGGTCCCGAGGAGGCGGTGCAGCGCGAGCTGCTCTACGGCCCCGAGGACCAGGAGGCCCAGCCCGACGAGCTCGACGTGGCCGAGGCTGGCGCCGACGTCCAGGACGAGCCGGCCGCGGCCGACGTGCAGACCGACGCGCAAGACGCAACCGAAACGCAGCCGGCGGGCGCTGAGCAGTCCGGCGCCGAGGAGTCGGAGGAGTCCGCATCCTCGACGGCGCCACAGGACGCCGAGCCGGCGGAACCGGAGGAACCCGCCGGCGAAGCCAAGGAGTGACGGCAACTCGAAGGCCGCTGGCCAGCTCGGTACTCGAGCTTGTAGTGATCGTTGCGGCTGCGCTGGTGCTCGCGCTCCTGATCCAGGCGTTCATCGTCAAGCCGTACCGGATTCCGAGCGGCTCGATGCTCCCCACACTGCACGTCAACCAGCGGGTGCTCGTCAATCGCATCGGCATGCATTTCGACTCTCCGAGCGTCGGGCAGATCATCGTGTTCCATCCGCCCAAGAACTTCGATCAGGGGTGCGCGGACCCGACCCAGGGGCCCGACGAGCCCGCGTCACAGGCGTGTGACGTCACGCAGGGCCAGCCGTCCTCGCAGACGTTCATCAAGCGCCTGGTGGGACTCCCGGGCGACCGCATCAGCATCGTCAACGGGCACGTGATCCGCAACGGCGTGCGCGAGCACGACCCCTACGCCGTCGCCTGTCGCGGTATGAGCGCCTGCAACTTGACGACCACGATCCGGGTTCCCGCGGGGGAGTACTACATGATGGGCGACAATCGGCCCGACTCCGAGGACAGCCGGTACTGGGGCCCGGTCCCGCGCAAGTGGATCATCGGACGCGCGATTCTGACTTACTGGCCCCCTGGCAGGCTCGGCTTTCTATAGGACAATCAGCTAGTGGCACGTTCGACGACAAAGGCGCCCAAGTCCGCGGTCAAGTCGATCATTGAGCTCGTGCTCACGGTCGCGATCGCCGTCGGCCTGGCGTTGCTGATCCAGGCGTTCATCGTCAAGCCCTACCGGATCCCCAGCCCATCGATGGTGCCGACGCTCGACGTCGGCCAGCGCGTCCTGACCAACCGGCTGATCAACCATCCCAGCGTCGGCGACGTCGTCGTTTTCCATCCGCCCAAGGGCGCCGACCCGCAGACCCCGATCTGCGGCAACCCCAACCAGGGTGAAGGCCACGACCAGGCATGCGCCAAGTCCACGCCCGGGGAGTCCTCGCAGACGTTCATCAAGCGGGTCGTTGGAGGCCCGGGCGACCGGATCTCGATCGAGAACGGGCACGTGCGCCGCAACGGCGTGCTCGAGAAGGACCCCTACATCGCCCCGTGCGGCCAAGGCGATGGCTGCAATATGCGGATACCGATCACCGTTCCGCCCGGCGATTACTTCATGATGGGCGACAACCGTGGAGAGTCGGACGACAGCAGGTTCTGGGGCCCTGTCCCCGATAAATGGGTCATCGGCGTCGCCTTCTTCACGTATTGGCCGCCGGACCGCATCGGGCTCCTCTAGGCCGTCGCGAAGGTCGGCCGGCGTGGCGCGGCGCCTGTTCAAGTTCGACCGCTCGCTCGGCGTTCGGTACGTCGCCGGTGCCGACGAGGCTGGCCGCGGCTGCCTCGCAGGGCCGCTGGTAGCGGCCGCCGTGCTGTTCGACCTCGAGCGGATCGGACCCGCGGAGGTTCGCGCCCTGGGTTCGCTCAACGACTCCAAGCAGCAGGCGGCAGAGGTCCGCGCCAAGCTGTTTCCGGTGATCCTGCGCGTCGCGGCAAAGGTCGCGATCGTGACCAGGTGCGCCCCGGGGATCGACTCGCGCGGCCTGCACGTGACCAACCTTGCGGCGCTCCGCGACGCGCTGACCAAGGTGGCGTGCGCCGAATGCCTCTGTCTGAGCGACGGGTTTCCGGTTGCGGCGATCGGTCACGACCAGCGTGCCGTGATCGGCGGCGACGGCAAGAGTGCGGCGATCGCCGCCGCGTCGGTCATCGCCAAGGAGACGCGCGACCGCTACATGCGCCGGGCCGACGTGGCACATCCGGGCTGGGAGTTCGCCCAGCACGTGGGATACGCCACCCCGGAGCACCGCGACGCGATCGAGCGGCTCGGCGTGTCGCCGCTTCACCGGCTGTCGTTTCAGTCGGCGGCCTACCAGCAGCTGGCGCTCGGCTAAAACGCCCCCTCTAGATGCTCGATGGCGAGCAGCCGCCCGTCCGGGGTGAACGTCACCCCGATCGCGTCGAACCGCAGCTCGTCGGCGTGCGGCCGATCCGAGCGCTCGATCAGCCATCTGCCGGCCATCTTGCGAACCTGGCTTCGCTTGGCGCGGTGCAGGGCCTCGAACGTCCTGTGACCGTCGCCGTTCGATCGCCGGGTCTTGACCTCGCAGAAGGCGAGGATCCGTCCGTCGAACGCGACGATGTCGAGCTCTCCCCACCGCGTGCGGTAGTTGCGCTCGACGATCTCAAAGCCGCGCCTGGCGAGGTGCTCGGCGGCGAGCTGCTCGCCTAGCTGTCCGAGGTGTCGGCGGGGGTCTTGGCGGGGGTCCGAAGGCACGGCGCCGACGCTACGCCGCGTCGCGTGACACGTGGTTCACGCGGTGCGACAACTCTGCACACGCGAGCCCAGGCGCGGTGCGCAGACTTGTGACTCCACGTCACCCACGTGTCACGCGACGCGACGTAACGTCGGCCCATGCTCGCGCGCATCGCCACATTCGCGATCGATGGGGTGGATCCACGCCAGGTTTGGGTCGAGGTCCACATCCGCGCCGGGCTGCCCGCGTTCGCGATCGTGGGGCTGGCCGACACCGCCGTGCGCGAGTCGCGGGATCGCATCCATTCCGCGATCCTGAACTCGAAGTTCGAGTTCCCGTCCAAGCGGATCACCGCGAACCTCGCCCCGGCGTTCCTGCGCAAGGTAGGCCCCGGCTTCGACGCCGCGCTGGCGCTAGCGGTGCTCGCCGCGAGCGGTCAGATCCCCCGGGACGCGCTGGCCTCCTACGCGGTGTTCGGCGAGCTGTCGCTGGGCGGCGAGCTGCGCGACTCGCCGGGCGCGCTGGTGGTGGCCGAGGGCGCGCGCCGCGCGGGACTGACGCGGCTGATCGTTCCGCGCGAACGGGCGCGCGAGGCGGCGCTCGTGGAAGGCCTCGAGGTAGCCGGCGTCCCGACCCTGCGAGCGGCCGCCGAGGTGGTCCGGGGGGCCCGGCCGCCCGAGCTTCCAGAGGCTCCGCCGGCGGCGGCCAGACAGCTGGCCGCGGAGCCCGATCTCGCCGATGTGCGCGGCCACGCGCTGCCGATGCTCGCCCTGCAGATCGCTGCCGCCGGTGGCCACAACCTTCTGCTCGAAGGGCCGCCAGGCACCGGCAAGACGATGCTCGCGCGCCGCCTGCCGTCGATCCTGCCGCGGATGACCCGCGCCGAGGCGATCGAGGTCACCCGGATTCACAGCGTCGCCGGGCTGCACGCCGACGGACTGATCGGCAGGCGCCCGTTCCGCGCCCCGCATCACACGATCTCCCCGGCGGGCCTCGTCGGCGGCGGCGCGCCCCCGCGACCGGGCGAGGCAACGCTCGCGCACCGGGGCGTGCTTTTTCTGGACGAGCTCTCGGAGTTTCAGCGCTCGACGCTCGACGCCCTGCGCCAGCCGCTGGAGGACGGCAGCGTGGCGATCGTCCGCGGCCAGCGCGCGCTGGTGTTCCCGACGAAGTTCATGCTGATCGCGGCGACGAACCCGTGTCCGTGCGGGTTTGCGGGAATCGAGGACCGCTGCAACTGCGGCGAGGCCGACATTCGCCGCCACCGCCGCAAGCTGAGCGGCCCTCTGCTGGACCGCATGGACCTGCTCGTGGACGTCGGCCGTCCGACCGAGCGCGAGCTCACCTCCGGGCCGATCACCTCGTCCGACAGCGCCCGCCGGCGGGTCGCCGAGGCTCGCGAGCGCCAGCGGGCGCGGCTCGACGGCACCGGCGCTTTGTGCAACGGCGAGATGGATGCCCGCACGGTGCGCCGTCACGTCGAGCTCGACGAGCCCGCCGAGCAGGCGCTCGCTCACGCGTACTCGCTCGGCGCGCTGAGCGCCCGCGGCCGTCACCGCGTCCTGCGCGTCGCCCGGACGATCGCCGACCTCGAGGGCCACGGGCGAGTCACCCATCAGGACCTGCTGACAGCGCTGGGCCTGCGCCAGCAGCCCGATCTGGCGAGTGCCGCATGAGCGGTGCCTGTGACGGCTGCCTGAGGCGGACCTGGTTGCTCGGGCGCATGGCGGGCCACCTCGATCACGCTCGCGCGCGGATCGCAGCGGTGCTCGAACTTGACGACGGAGAGCTGATTGCGGCGCTTGGTGGCGAGCTCGCCGACGACCTGTTGCGCGACCGCGACGCCGTCGACATCGGGCTCCAGCGAGATCGCTGCAGCGAGGCCGGCCTTCAGCTGGTGTGCCGGTGCGACCCCGCATACCCGGTGCGACTGCGCGACCTGGCCGCCCCTCCGCGGGTGCTGCACGTGGTCGGCGGGCTCGACCGCCTACTGCAGGCTGCCGCCGGTGACCCCGTCGCAATCGTTGGCTCCCGGGCGGCGTCGCCCTACGGGACCGGCGTGGCTCGCTCGCTCGGCGCCGCCCTGGGCCGCGCCGGCGTAACCGTGCTGAGCGGGATGGCGCACGGGATCGACGCCGCCGCCCACGTCGGCGCCCTCGACGGCGGCGCGCCGACGATCGCCGTCCTGCCCGGACCTCCGGACCGCCCATACCCGGCAAGCCGCCGCGCGCTGCACCGCCGGGTAGTCGCGGCCGGCGCGGCGGTGTCCGAGCTTCCGCCCGGCACGCCGGTGCGCCGCTGGATGTTCCCGGCCCGCAACCGGATCATCGCGGCGCTGGCCGCGATGACCGTCGTGGTCGAGGCGGGGGAGCGGTCGGGCTCACTGGTGACCGCCGCGTTCGCGCAACAGCTCGCCCGGCCGATCGGTGCCGTCCCGGGTCAGATCACGAGACCCCAAGCCGCGGGCTCCAACGCGCTGCTGGCGGGCGGGGCGACGGTCGTGCGCGGGCCCCAGGACGTCCTCGACGCGCTGTTCGGCGCGGGCGTCCGTTCGGCTGCCGGCGACGACCGGCCCGAGCTGACCGAAGAGCTCGCGGTTCTGCTGGCCGGGCTCGCCGACGGTCACGGGACGTCGACGGCGCTCGTCCAGGCCGGCTACGAGCCCGACGAGGGGCTCGCGGCGCTGGCCTCGCTCGAGCTCGCCGGCTATGTGCGGCGGGAGGGGGGAGGGAGGTACGCCGTGATCCCTTGACGCCACACGGGCAGTCCGTGACGCCACACCGGCAGTCCGCACGAGCAATCCACGAGCCGCCACTAACCTCGCAGTCGATGACCAGCCGCCGAATCCCACGCGTGCTGTCGATCGCGGGCTCAGACTCCGGCGGCGGCGCCGGCATCCAAGCCGACCTGAAGGCGTTTGCCGCGTGTGGCGCGCACGGCATGACCGCGATCACCGCGATCACGGCTCAGAACACGGTCGGGGTGACGGCCGTGCACCCGATCCCGCCCGACGTGATCGTCGCCCAGGTGCGCGCCGTGCAGGACGACATCGGCGTCGACGCGGTCAAGATCGGGATGCTCGGCACCCCTGCCACGATCGCGGCCGTCGCACAGGCGCTCGACGCTCTGCCGGACGGCACTCCGGTCGTCCTGGACCCGGTGATGGTCGCCCAGTCCGGAGCCGAGCTGCTCGAACCCGAGGCGCGGTCGCAGCTGATCGAGCAGCTGCTCCCGCGCGCCACCGTGGTCACGCCCAACGTACCCGAGGCGCGAGCGCTGACCGGGTCAGGAGATGGAGCGGACGCGCCCGAGCTGGTCCGCGCGGTGCACGCGCTCGGCCCGGACGTCGTCGTCGTGACGGGCGGGCATCGCGAACAGGCCGTCGACGTGTTCTTCGACGGCGAGCGGGTCGTCGAGCTGCCCGGTGAGCGCCATCCCGACGGGGCGGCGCACGGCTCCGGCTGCACGCACTCCTCGGTGCTCGCGGCGCGGCTCGCCTGGGGCGACGACCCACTCGAGGCGGCCCGGGTAGCCAAACGGATGGCCTCCGCGGCCGTCAAGAATGGCCTCGCAGGCGTCGGATCAGGCCCAGGACCCGTCGATGTGATCGGATTGGGCCGGTGAGTCGTGCAGAAGCCGAAACCGGAACCTGGCGACCCGGACCGCTTTGACATAATCCCGCCTGTGCGCTTTCTGAGGATGAAGCCCGGCCATGGCGAGGTGCTGATCGCAGAGGGCGACGTGGATCTGGCGGAGGACGAGCAGATGCTGATCGAGGAGTTTCGCCGTCAGCTTGACTCCGGCTCGTGGGCGGCCGTGCCGACCACGAGCGAACAAGGGCGCCGCAACTCGATCATGGTGCGCTCGTTTGACGACATTCCTCGGGACGCCGAGCGCGTGATCTTCTTCCCGCGCGCGGCGGGCGGTAGATAGGCCGCCGGTCTTGGTGCTGCTGGCGCTTGTCGCGACCGCGCTGGTTGCAATTGCGCTGCTGTCGGACCTGATCATCCCGCGCCTGGAGAGCCTCTGGGAGCGTCACCGGGCGCGACGCCAGCGGGCTCCGTCGGTGGCCTATGACCCCGGACGCGAGCGTCGCGCCGAGCAGCGCGCCCGATCGCTTCTGCAGTCGTGCGTCAACGACGAGGAGTGGTCGATGTACCGCGACCTCGGCTTCATCCGCGTGTGGGGCACGCAGGCCGACGGCCCCGACGAAGCCGGCGGCACCGGTGGCGCGCCATACGCGTACCTGATCTATCCGCACCGCCCGATCGTCGCCTACCTCGCCCAGACGCACCGCCTGCTCAACGAGTACTGCGTCACGTTCCCCGACGACACGCGTCCCTATGGGAGCGCCCGCCTGCCCGACTCAGACGACGTGCTCGCCAAGTGGATGGCGCTCACCGGCGACGAGCGACGGCTGATCGCGACCGCGAACATGCATCTGCCGGGCCGTCAGCTGGACCCGGCGGCTGTCAAACGCGACCTCTGGCGCCTGAGCCAGTGGGAGCGAGCCCGCATGCGCGACGCGGCCGGACGCGAGGCCTCGACGTCAGCCGACGCCCAGGGCTGAGCCGAGC
>DASYFZ010000195.1:0-4032 GCA_036000295.1 Solirubrobacteraceae bacterium | reverse complement strand
GCCGCCGGCGATCTTCTCCATGTACACGCACGGGCCGGGGTCGAACATCGTTCCGCGCTCAGACAGCGCGATCACCGCGAGCGCACTCGGCATCCCGAGCGCCGTCAGGCGAGTGCCCTCGAGCGGATCGACGGCGACGTCAACCTGTGGCGGGGTGCCGTCACCGATCTGCTCGCCGTTGAACAGCATCGGGGCCTCGTCCTTCTCCCCCTCGCCGATCACGACAACCCCGTCCATCGACACCGAGTCGAGCACATGGCGCATCGCATCGACGGCGGCCTGGTCGGCGCCTTCCTTGTCGCCGCGCCCGACCATCCGCGCGGCCGCCAGCGCGGCCGCCTCGGTGACGCGCACCAGCTCAAGGGCGAGATTTCGGTCCGGCCGGCCGGGAACTTGAACGCTCATCGCCGGCTCACAATACCCCGGGCGGTTTGCGACGGCCCGCGCTCTCCTGCGAGCGCCACACCGAGCCCACCAGGATCAGCAGCCCCGCGAACAGGCCGATCCACCAGCCGATCGCGATGCCGATCTCCCCGGGCGGCGACCCCGGGCGGTCGAGCACGCCGCGGAAGATCGTCAGCGTCAGCGCGACGAGCGCAATCACCGCCGTCAGCTCCCCCCGCGGCCACGACAGCGCGTGCCCCCGGAGGATGATGTAGGCGAGGATCATCGGCGCCACCGCGGCCAGCAGCAGCACGTAGCGCGCGATCGACAGGGCGTCCCAGCCGCTGCACCTGGTGTTGGGGCCCTTGCAACTGTTGAGCAGTGCGTGCTCGTTGCCGAGCGTGTACCACGCCAAGAACAGCGAGATGCCCAGGAGGATGCCTCCCGCGATCGCAATCAGCTCCCCCCTGTTGAGCGCCTTGAACTGCATCCGGCTGGCAGCCTAACGACTGCACACGGCCCCAGGCACCGGTTGGTAGGTTCGAGCCATGGAAGCCACTGCACCGGGGCCGGACCTCGAGCTCCAGCAGCTCCTGCCCGAGCACCGCACCGTGAGCGTCGGCGAGCTGCTGAGCGCGATCGACCCCGCCCAGCACGAGGGCGGCGACCGTCCGCACACGCTCGTCAACTTCGTTGCCACCGTCGATGGTCGGACCTCGTTCCACGGCCGCTCGGGGCCGATCGGCGACGAGGGCGACCGGCAGATGTTCCACGGGCTGCGCGAGCGCGTCGACGCCGTGATGGCCGGCACGGTGACGATGCGCACGGAGCGCTACGGGCGGATCGCCCGCGACCCCGAGCGACGCCGTCGCCGATCCGAGCGCGGGCTCGCGCCCGAGCCGCTGGCCGTGATCGTCACGCGCAGCGGCGACGTTCCGTTCGAGATCCCGCTGTTCGCCGAGCCCGAGGCCCGGGTAGTGATCTTCACACCGACCGACCTCGACACCTCGAGCTGCTCCGCGCAGGTCGAGGTGGTGCGGCTCGATCCGGGGCACCTGACCCTGACCACCGTATGGCGGCGACTGACATCCGACTTTGGCGTGCGCTTGCTGCTCTGCGAGGGCGGCCCGACCGTGTTCGGCGCGCTGTTGCACGAGGACCTCGCCGACGAGCTCTTCCTGACGCTGTCGCCACGACTTGCCGGCGGCGGCTCGGAGGCTTCAATCACCCACGGACCGCCCCTCTCGGAGCTCCTCCATCTCACGCTCCGGTGGGCGCTGGAGCGCGAGGGCTCGCTGTTCCTGCGCTACGGGACTCGCTGAGGACCGTAGCTGACCGCGATTACGCCCAGGTTCACAGAGCCGACACATCGAGGATGAAACAATGACTTCGATGAGCTTGCAGAGCGCAACGGCGAGGTCCTCGACCGCCCCGGATGTCGCCGAGGCCTTCCGAGAAGCCCGCGAGCGGACCCTGGGGCTGGTCTCGTCGGTGACCGACGACGATCTCGAGCGCGTGCACTCGACTTTGATGAGCCCGCTCGTGTGGGATCTGGGCCACATCGCGGCGTTCGAGGATCTGTGGCTGGTGCATCGCTTCGGCGGGCGGCCGCTGCTCCGCGAGGACCTCGCCGAGATCTACGACGCGTTCGAGACACCCCGCGCCAAGCGCGGCGACCTCGAGTTCCTGCGCCCCGACGCGGCGCGCGACTACCTCGCAGAGGTCCGCGACGCGATGCTCGACGTGATCGACGACCGGGGCATCGGCGACGGATTCGTCCACGAGATGGTGCTGCGCCACGAGCAGCAGCACAACGAGACGATGCTCCAGACGCTGCAGCTGGCGCGGCTCTCCGACTACGAGCTGGCCTGCCGCCGGCCCGCGTCCGACACGCCGATCCCGACCCTGACGGGGCTCGAGCTGATCGAGATCCCCGCCGGCCCGTTCGACATCGGCGCTCCGCAGCGCACCTTCTCCTACGACAACGAGCGCCCCCGCCACCGCACGGACGTTCGCGGCTACCTGATCGGCCAGTCCCCGATCACCAACGCCACCTACCTCACGTTCGTCGAGGGTGGCGGCTACGAACGCCGCGAGTGGTGGTCCCACGAGGGCTGGGCGTGGAAGGAGGAGTACGACATCACGAGACCTGCATCGTGGACGGCGGACCTCAGCGCCGAGTGGCGTCTGGGATCGTGCGAGCCGCTCGTGCCGGACCGGCCCGTCGTCCACATCTCCTGGTTCGAGGCCGACGCCTTCGCCCGTGCGCACGGCGTCCGGCTCCCCACCGAGGCCGAGTGGGAGAAGGCGGCGACCTGGGACCAGCAGCAAGGTCGGGCCCTTGCCTATCCATGGGGTGACGAACCGCCCACACCGGGCGTGCACGCCAACGTCGACCAGCTCGGCGGCGGCACACACCCCGCCGCAGCCCACCCCGAGGGCCAATCGCCCTACGGCTGCCTGGGGATGATCGGCGATGTCTGGGAGTGGACGTCGAGCGACTTCGGCGGCTACCCGGGCTTCGCCGCGCACCCCTACAAGGAGTACTCGGAAGTCTTCTTCGGCAGCGACTACAAGGTCCTGCGCGGCGGCTCGTGGGCGACCCGAGCGCGCGTCATCACACCGACCTTCCGTAACTGGGATTACCCCCAGCGCCGCCAGATCTTCGCCGGCCTGCGAATCGCGAGGGACCTATGAGAGCACTGCTGGACACCGACGAGATCCGGATCGAATCGTGGCTGTCGGAGGTCGAGGATCGAAGCCTCGCCAACGACGTCCTCGACGGTCTCACCAAGCCGTTCAAGGAGATCCCGCCCAAGCACTTCTACGACACCCGCGGCTCGGAGCTGTTCGACCGCATCTGCTCGCTGCCCGAGTACTACCCGACCCGCACCGAGCTGTCGATCCTCGCCGCGCGCGCCCAGGAGATCGTCGACGAGACCGGAGCGACCGAGCTCGTGGAGCTTGGCTCCGGCGCGGCCGACAAGGCCAGGATCCTGCTCGATGCGATGGCCGCCGCTGGAACACTCGAGCGCTACGTGCCGTTCGACGTCTCCGAGCAGGTCGTGCGTGACGCTGCCGAGAACCTGGTCCAGGAGTACGACGGCCTGCACGTCCACGGCGTAGTCGGCGATTTCGAGCGCCATCTCGACCGGGTGCCACCGACGTCCGGCGATGCGCGCATCGTCGCGCTCTTCGGCGGCACGGTCGGCAACTTCCCGCCCGGCACCAGGCGGCGCTTTCTGCGCAAGGTCCGCGCCCTGCTCGGTCCCGACGACCGGCTGCTGCTCGGGACCGACCTGGTCAAGGATCCCGCGGTGATTGAGGCCGCCTACGACGACCCCGAGGGCGTCACCGCGGAGTTCAACCGCAACGTCCTACACGTCATCAATCGCGAGCTCGGCGCCGACTTCGTCCCGGAGGCGTTCGACCACATCGCGTTCTTTGACCGCCAGCGCGAGTGGGTCGAGATGCGCCTGCGCGCGCAGCGCCCCTGCAGCGTGATGATCGAGGCGATCGGGTTGCGCGTCGAGTTCGCCGCCGGCGAGGAGCTGCGCACCGAGATCAGCGCCAAGTTCACGCGCGGGCGTGTGGCCGCCGACTACCGGGCCGCCGGGCTCCAGCTCGAGGGTTGGTACACCGACCCAG
>DASYFZ010000025.1:0-10331 GCA_036000295.1 Solirubrobacteraceae bacterium | reverse complement strand
GTTCGGTTACAACGCGGTCAACGAGGACCTCGCGCGGGCCGTAGTGGAGGAGATCGAGGGGATCGAAAAGCCCGTAGTGATGGTCCACGACTATCACCTCTACACGCTGCCGGGATTGCTGCGCCGGGCGCGCCCCGACGTGTTCCTGCACCACTTCGTCCACATCCCGTGGAGCCAGTCGGACTCCTGGCGCGTGCTGCCGTCGATGATCCGCGAGGACCTGTACCACGGGATCCTGTCCAACGACATCATCGGCTTCCACACGCGCTCATATCGGCGCAACTTCTTGCAGTGCTGCGAGGACCTGCTCGGGCTCGACGTCGACCACGAGGCCGGCGTTGTGCATCACGACGGCCGCGAGGTATGGGTACGGGCGTATCCGCTCCCGATCGACGCGCACGCGATCGAGGCGGTCGCCCAGCGCGAGCGCGTCGGCGAGTTCGAGGAGGAGCTGCTGCGGCGCCGCCGCGATCACCTGATCCTGCGGGTGGACCGCGCCGACCTGTCAAAGAACGTCCTGCGCGGATTCAACGCGTTCGACGTTTTTTTGGACCAGCACCCGGAGTTCCGCGAGAAGGTCACGTTCATCGCCCAGCTGATGCCGTCGCGAACCGACGTGCCCGAGTACGCCGAGTACCTGGAGCGGATCGAGGCCAACGTCGCGGTCGTCAACCACCGCCACGGGTCACCGGACTGGATGCCGATCCAGCTCAAGCTGCGCGATGACCTGGAGGAGGCGGTCGCGGCCTACAAGCACTACGACGTGCTGATGGTCAATGCGATGTTCGACGGCATGAACCTCGTCGCCAAGGAAGGCCCGATGGTCAACGAGGAGCACGGCGTCTCGATCCTCTCGGAGAACACCGGCGCCCATGAGGAGCTCCACGAGCACGCACTGTCGGTCAACCCGTTCGACATCCAGGAGCTGGCCGACTCGATCCACGCGGCGCTGACGATGCCGGCGGACGAGCGGCAGCGGCGGCACGAGGGTCTGAAGTCGATCATCACCTCGCGCAACCCGGGCGACTGGATCGACGAGCAGCTGGCCGACATCCGGCGCAAGGAAGAGGCCGACGGGCGGTAGGTCTGCGTGGGTCGCTTAAAACGGCCCATTGAGGGGTGGGACGGACGGGTTAGGCCGGAACGCCTGGGTTGGCGCCGCCGAAAAAGACCCAATCGGCCGCCCCGCGCTGCTCCGCGGGTCCTTTACCCCGGTGAGCGACGAATAGGAACCAAGCGACGGATCGCGCGGGTTCGTTGGGTCGTTTTCCGCGCCTGACAACCTCGGACAGGCCCAGGACCCGCCCCCATCCCGTCGTTCAATGAGGTCTTTGACGTTCGAGGCCCGCGCGGGCCCGTCAGTGGAACGTCCTCCCTTCGCCAAGCATCTCGATGTACATCGCGATCCGCTTCGCCCGAGCTTCGGGCTTCTTGACGTGATGCAACCGGTACAGGAACGCGTACCGGTTCGCGCCCTTCAAAGTCGCGAAGAATTCGGCCGCGGCCGGAGCAGCATCTAGCGCGACCTGAAAGTCCTCGGGAACCGTCGCCCGGCTCTGGGGCTCATACGCCTCGTCCAGACGGCCGTCGCTCCGCGCGGCCTCGAACTGCGCCAGGCCCGCCGGCTGCATCTGCCCCGCGGCGATCAGCTCGAGCGCCTTGTCGCGGTTGACCTGTGACCACTTGCTGCGCGGCCCGCGGGGAGTGAAGCGCTGGAGCCAGTAGTGCTCGTCAAAGCCCCGCTTCTGGCCGTCGATCCAGCCGTAGCGAATCGCCTGCTCGAGCGCCTGCGGATGATCGACGGTCGGCGCCGGCGCGCCCTTCTTGGCGATCTTCAGCCAGACGCCCGCAGATGAGTCGTGATGCTGCTCGAGCCACGCCTCCCATTTCGCCGCGTCGGCGAACTCGACGGTGGGGAGCTCTGGTTTGGCGGGCATAGTCGTTCTGAGCTGGGTGGATGCGACACCGGACGCGGTTGCCATCCGAGGGTACGCAGCCGATCACCCGCTATAGTCGGCCGCCGCCGAGAGGCAACTCAGTTATGGCCAAGGAACCAATCCTCTACGACCTCCTAGTGCTGCTCTCCAAGAACGCCGACGACGAGCGGCGGGCGGAGATCCTCAGCAACGTTCAGACCGCGATCGAGCGCGGCGGTGGATCGGTGGCGCGCAACGACGACTGGGGCACGCGGCCCCTCCCCTACAGGATCCGTCATCAGCGCGAGGCCGAGTATCACCTGCTCCAGTTCAACGCCCCGCCGGATCTGCTCGAAGGGCTGTCGCACGACCTGCACATCACCGACGGCGTCCTGCGCTTCAGGATCATCAAGAACCTGCCGGGCACGCCCAAGGCGCCGGACACGCCGCCCCCGGTGGTTGCGCAGGTCGCTCCCGAGCCCGTCGCGGCGGAGTCCTAGACCCCGCCCCGCTCCCGTCCGGCCGTTCGCCGCGGAGCGACCCTCAGGGCCGATTTGCAACGACTTCGCGACGCCACGTGACGGCTTCGCCACGCCACTGCAACGTTTCAGCCCATTTTCCGGGGAGAGCCGGGATTCGCTCCGGGGCCCTGCCTAGACTCGGCGAAAGCTTTCAAATGCAGTACGGAAAGGAGCATCAATGGCGGGCGACATCAACCGGGTAGTTATCACCGGCAGACTTACGAAGGACCCCGAGCTTCGCTCGATGCCCGGCAGCGACTCGTCGGTGTGCAGCCTGCGGATCGCCTCGAACGGCCGCCGGCGCAATTCGGACACCGGGCAGTGGGAGGACGCGCCCAACTACTTCGACGTCACGGTGTGGGGTCAGCAGGGCGAAAACTGCCAGCGGTACCTGGCCAAGGGCCGCGCGGTGGCGATCGACGGACGGCTGCGATTCCGCGAATGGACCAGCAACGAGGGACAAAAGCGCAACGCAGTGGATATCATCGCTGAGTCCGTGCAATTCCTCGGCGGGCGTGACGACGCCGGCAACGGTAGCGGGAACGGCTTTTCCAGCAGCGCACGCGCGACGGAAAGCGACGTTCCGATCGACACCGGCGATTTCGAGAGCGCTCCCGTGGGTGCAGCGGCAGGCGACGACGACATTCCGTTCTGAGTCGCCAGACAGAAGGCAATTGAACCCAGTCAGGTGGTAAACGGTGGCAAAGCAACGTAGAAGGCCGGCACGCCGGCGCGACAGGAAGGGTGGGCTTACATCCGCTCGTCGGAAGCCGTGCCCGTACTGCCGCGACAAGGTGGACCAGGTCGACTACAAGGACATCTCGGCGCTGCGCAGGTTCATCTCCGAGCGCGGCAAGATCCGCTCTCGGCGGATCACCGGCGCGTGCCGGCGCCATCAGAGCCAGGTCGCGCGCGCCGTCAAGCGCGCGAGGGAGCTCGCTCTGCTGCCGTACGTCGCCGAGGGCGGAAGCGAACGCGGTGAGCGTGGAGGTCGCGGCGACCGCGACCGCGACCGCGACAGGTAGGAGCGGGGATGCCACAGGCAATCCTTTTGCAGGACGTTGAGACGCTGGGCGAGCGCGGCGCGGTCGTCGACGTCTCGCCCGGGTATCTGCGCAACTACCTGTTGCCCCGGAAGCTGGCCGAGCCCGCCACCGCGGGCTCGATCAAGGCGGCGACGCGGCGTCGGGAGGCTGCCGAGCAGGCGGTCAAGGACGCTGCGGAGCGCGCGCAGGAGAACGCTGCGCTGCTCGGCCGCACGGTCCTGACGATCACCCAGCAGGCAGGCGACGATGGGCGCCTGTTCGGCTCGGTGACCACGCAGGACATCGCCGACGCGATCCGCGACGCACGCGGGATCAAGGTCGATCGCCGCAAGATCCATCTGGACGACCCGATCCGTCACACCGGGACGTACATGGTCGTGGTTGAGGTCACCGACGAGGTGACCGCGACCGTCAAGACCATGGTCGTCGCCGCGTAACGCGGGTCTCGCTCGCGCCGGGCTCACAGCGCTCTCTCGGCACCACGGAAAGCTTTCTCGCGTCTTTGCGGGAACGCTCGTGCATGCCATCCCGACCCCTGCCTAAGATCGAACGCCGCCAATGAGCGCCGTCCAGAACATCGCCGTACCCCCTCACAACCTCGAGGCCGAGAAGTCGGTCCTCGGCGCGGTGCTGCTGGACGAGCGGCACCTGTTCGCGCTGCTGGTCGAGGAGCACCTGCGTCCGGATCACTTCTACCGCGAGCAGCACGGCGCCGTGTTCGCGGCGATGATCGCGCTGCACGAAAGCGACGGTAAGATCGATCCGCTGACGGTTGCCGAGACGCTGCGCGAGCGCGGCAAGCTCGAGGAGGTCGGCGGCGCCGAGGTGATCGACGAGCTGGCCGGGTGGGTTCCGGCGGCCGGCCACGCACGCGAGTACGGGCGGATCGTCCGCGACAACGCTCAGATGCGCGCGCTGCTGACCACGTCGTACGAGATCCAGGCGAGCGTGCTGTCGCGCGAGGGGCCCGCTCGCGACCTGGTCGAGCGCGCCGAGCGATCGGTGCTGGAGGTCGCGCACGACGACCGCCAGAAGGCGATCCGGTCGATCGCCGACGTCCTGGACGAGGAGACCGAGAAGCTGCACAAGCTGTCGGTGGCCAAGTCGCCGCTTACCGGCACGCCGTCGGGGTTCAAGGACATCGACGAGAAGACCGGCGGCTTTCAGCCGGGCAACCTGGTGATCGTCGCCGCCCGTCCCTCGATGGGAAAGTCCGCGCTGGTTGCCAACATCGCCGAGAACGCGGCGCTGGGCGGCCACCCGGTGGTGCTGTTCTCGCTCGAGATGTCCGAGTCAGAGCTGGCACAGCGATTCGTGGCCTCCCAGGCGCGGATCAAGGGCGACGATCTGCGCCGCGGGCGCGTGGCCGAGCAGCGCTGGCCGAAGATCCTCGAAGCGTGCCAGCGACTGTCACAGGCACCGCTGTACGTCGATGACTCCAGCGACACGGGCGTGCTCGAGGTGCGCGCCAAGGCGCGCCGGCTGCACCACCAGGTGGAAGGAGGGCTCGGCCTGATCATCGTCGACTACCTGCAGCTGATGCGCCACGAGGGGCACCTGGAGAGCCGGGTCGAGCAGGTCGGCCAGATGTCCCGGGGTTTGAAGGGCCTCGCTCGCGAGCTCAACGTGCCGGTGATCGCCCTCTCGCAGCTGAGCCGTGCTGTCGAGCAGCGCGGCGGCGAGAAGAAGCCGATCCTCTCTGACCTACGCGAGTGCGTCACCGGCGACACGCTCGTCCTGCTTGCAGACGGGCGCCGTACCCCGATCAGGGAGCTTGTTGGGACGAAGCCCGAGGTGCTTGCGCTTGACGAACGACACAGGGTGGTCCGGGCACGAAGTGACCTGGTGTGGCGCGTGGGCGAGCGTCCCGTGAAGCGTCTAAAGCTCGCGTCGGGACGCGAGCTTCGCGCGACGGCGGATCACCGGATCTTGGCCGGGTCGGGTTGGCGCCATCTCTCGGAGCTCGAGGTCGGCGACCGCGTTGCGGTGGCTCGACGCATTCCCGAGCCACAAGCTGTCGACTCCTGGCCCGATGACCGCCTCGTATTGCTGGGACAGATGATCGGCGATGGCAGCTACCTGAACCATGCGCCCATGCGTTACACGACGGCCTCGGAGGAGAACAGCTCGGCGGTCACGGAAGCTGCGACGCGCGAATTTGGTGCCAAGGTCACTCGCTACAAAGGTCGGGGTGCCTGGCATCAGCTTCTGATCTCGGGCAACGGCAACCGGTGGCATCCAGCCGGCGTCGGCGCCTGGTTCAAGCAGCTCGGGATCTTTGGGCAGCGATCGTCCGCGAAGCGGATCCCAGGGTCCGTCTTCACGCTGAGCGACAAGCAGATCGCTTTGCTTCTTCGTCATCTCTGGGCAACTGACGGATGTGTCTGGTCGGGCACGTCGTCACGCGGGAAGACAGCGAGACGTGTCTACTTCGCGACAGTCAGTGCCGGGCTAGCACGAGACGTCGCCGCGCTCCTGCTGCGCCTAGGGATCGTGGCCCGAATCAGATCGGCTAAATCTGGCGACCAACGGCTCTGGGCCGTGGACGTTTCTGGTGCAGACTCTCAGCGGCGGTTTGTGGAGATTGTCGGCGCCTTCGGGCCGAGGGTGCCACAGGCTCAGAGGCTGTACGCGAGCCTCCCCAATGCCGTGACGAACGTCGACACGCTGCCGACGGACATATGGGAAACAGTTAGGTCAGCGATGACGCGGCTCGGCGTCTCCCAGCGGGCGATGGCAGACATGCGAGGCACGGCGTACGGCGGGAGCTCGCACTTCGCTTTTGCTCCATCGCGCGAGACAGTCGCGAGCTACGTGCAGTTGTTGGAGTCACCAGAACTGACTCTCGCGGCCGAATCCGATGTCTTCTGGGATCGCGTGGTCGCGATCGAAGCGGACGCGGTGGAAGACGTGTTCGACCTCACGGTTCCGGGGCCAGCATCCTGGCTTGCCGATGGCGTCGTTTCCCACAACTCGGGTGCGATCGAGCAGGATGCTGACGTGGTCATGTTCATCTACCGCGAGGAGTACTACGACCGGGACTCCGAGCGACCGGGCGAGGCCGACATCATCATCGCCAAGCACCGCAACGGGCCCGTCGGCGAGGTCGTGCTCACGTTCCAGAACGAGTACCCGAAGTTCATGAACTACGCGGGCGAGCGGTTCTCGGGATGAGCGGCTGCCCCTACGACATGTGCGACGGCTCGGGGTTCGTGCTCGACGAGAGCACCAACACCGCGTTTGACTGCCGGTGCCGGGTGGGCCGGATCGTGATGGCCAAGGCGCGCAGCCTGTCGGCCGTGATCCCGCGCCGCTATCGCGACGTCGCGTTCGACCGCTGGCCGGTCACCGAGATCGACGGCACGATCGTGCGCGCCACCCGGCGCTTCGCCGGCGACATCGACTCGCACCTGGATGCGGGGCGCGGCCTGTGGTTCATGGGCCAAGTTGGAACCGGCAAGACCACGCTGGCGATGCTCGTCTCCAAGGCGGCCCTCGACGCCGGGCGATCGGTCGCGATCTACTCGCTGCCGCGCCTGCTCAACGAGATCCGCGACACCCACCGCGCCGAGCGCTCACACGTTGACCTGCTGGACCGGCTGACCGCCGTGGACCTGCTGCACATCGACGACGTCGGCGCCGAGCGCACCACTGACTGGGTGCTCGAGGAGCTCTACTCGATCGTCAACGCGCGCTACGAGGACGAGCGCTCGATGGTGATCACGACCAACATCCTCGACCGCGAGGCACTGTGCGAACAGATCACCGAGCGCACGGTGTCGCGCCTGACGCAGATGTGCGATCAGCTTCCGCTCGGCGGCGACGATCAGCGAAGCGTGCAGCGAGCGCTGCCAGAGGCGTTCGAACTCACGCGAGCGTCAGCGCCGGACGCTGCGCGACCCAGCGCTCGCTGATCTCGCCCAGGACGGTCAGCATCGCGGCGACCGCCGGCGAGCGATAGCCGACGGGCATCGCGACGAAGATCGGGCGCGATGGCGCGTCGGAGGCGAGCTCGCGAACGACCACGTCATCGCGCACCCCCCGCGCGACCATGTCGGGGATCAAAGCGACGCCGACCCCGGCCGCGACGAAGCCGAGGATCGCCGGATAATCGTCGTTCTGAAACGCGATGCGCGGCTCGAAGCCGGCCTCGTGGCACGAGCGCAGGAACAGCCGCGAGTCCGGGCAATGGCTCGTCGTCGCGAGCATCCACGGCTCGTTGGCGAAGTCCGACAGCCGCAAGGGGTACTCGTCGGCGAGCGGGTGGCCGGCGGGCATCGCGACGTACATCGGGTCGTCGAACAGGTGAAGCAGCTCGATGTCCGCGCGTCCTTCGCCTTCGCCGACGACGACGCAGCCGTCCGCGGAGGGCCGACCACCGAGCGGGTCGTGCGAGATCGCCATGTCGAGCTCGCCCGCACGCAGCCGCGGCATCGAGTCGATCGGATCCGCCATCACGATGTTCAATTCGACCGCCGGATAGCGGTCGCGGAAGCTCGCGATCGCCAGCGGGACGATCGATGCCGCCGCCGACGCGAACGACGCGATCCGCAAGGTCCCGCCCTCGAGCCCGGCGAGCGCCTTGAGCTCGAGCTCGACGTCCTGCAGTCGCGCCAGGATCGCCGTACCGCGATCGACCAGCAGCCGGCCCGCGTCGGTGAGCACGACCCCCTGGGGCACGCGCCGCACCAGCAGCGTCCCGGTCTCGGCCTCGAGCGTCGCGATCTGCCGCGACACCGCCGGCTGGGTGTAACCCAGCGCTGCGGCCGCCCCGGAGAAAGAGCCGTGCCGGGCGACCTCGCAGAGAACCTTCAGTCTCCGTACGTCGAGCATGACCTCAAGTTATATCCCATCAAGCAAACCCTTATTTGCATTTATGCCCCCTGCGGAGCAAAGTTCCTCGCGTGCCCAGCCCCAGAGCACCCGAGTCGATCACGATCCGCCCCGGCTACGCCGACGATCAGGCTGCTCTCGCCCGTCTGGCCGCGCTCGACAGCGCGGCCGCCGTGCCCGCCTCGCCGGTGCTGCTGGCGGAGGTCGACGGTGAGCTGCGCGCGGCGCTGTCGCTCGCCGATGACACCGCGATCGCGGACCCGTTCTTCCCGACGCAGCACCTCGTGAGGCTGCTGCGCGCCCACGCGGCGGCGGTCACGCAGACCCGGGCACGCAGCTCGCGGCGGCCGCTGCGGCGGCTGCGCACGGGCTTGGCGGCCGGCTGAGCGCCGCGCCCGGCTCCCCGTCAGCCGTCCTATCCCGATCCTCACTTTTGCCGAAGCTGCGCGACGGCTACAGTGACTCCACGGACGCGAGGCGGGGCGTTATCCGAGACGGTTGACACGTGGGATCGCCGACCCGGCGATCGAATCGACATCTTTGGAGCGGCGCATGACCAAAGCTTCGGCCGACACGATCGCGATCAACGACCACGAGGCTGCCGAGGTGCAGCGCGCCAACGAGTCCGGCCGTATTCCGGTCGTGTTCGTCCACGGCCTGTGGCTGCTTCCCAACAGCTGGGAACGCTGGGAGACGCTGTTCGCAGAGGCCGGCTACGCGACCGTCGCGCCGGGCTGGCCCGACGACCCCGAGAGCGTCCAGGAGGCCAAGGCTCACCCCGAGGTGTTCGCGCACAAGACCGTGGGCCAGGTCGCCGATCACGTGCAGGCGGTAATCGAGGGGTTGTCCCAGAAGCCCGCGGTGATCGGCCACTCGTTCGGAGGCCTGCTCACGCAGATCATTGCCGGCCGCGGCCTTGCCTCGGTGTCGGTGGCGATCAGCCCCGCGCCATTCCGCGGCGTGCTGCCGCTCCCGATCTCCGCACTGCGATCAAGCAAGCCGGTGCTCGGCAACCCGGCCAACCGCCACCGCGCCATCCCGCTCACGTTCGAGCAGTTCCGCTACAGCTTCGCCAACGCAGTCAGCGAGGACGCGGCGAGGCAGTTGTACGAGAGCTACTCCGTGCCCGGATCGGGCGAGCCGATCTTCCAGGCGGCCGCCGCCAACTTCAATCCCTGGACGGAGGCCAAGGTCGACACGAAGAATCCCGACCGGGGCCCGCTGCTGATCATCTCCGCCGACCAGGATCACACCGTCCCGTGGGCGATCGCCAATGCGTCCTACAAGCGCCAGCGCCACAACGAGGGCGTCACCGAGATAGTCAAGCTCGAGGGCCGCGGACACGCGCTGACGATCGACAAGGGCTGGCAGGAGGTGGCCGAGACCGCTCTGAACTTCGTCTCTCGGTTCCAACCGACCACAGGAGGGAACTGATGTCGCCCGTCTCTCGTGGCTTCCTCGGCCGCCGGCGGCCGGTCGCCGATCCATCCCGCATCCCGCCCGGGCAATACCTGACGACCGACTTCCCGGTGCTGTCGGCCGGCCCGACACCGCACACGCCGCTTGACGAGTGGAGCTTCACGATCCACGGCGAGGTCGAGCAGCCCGTGTCATGGCCGTGGGAGGAGTTCCTCGCGCTCCCGACCGAGACCGTGACCGTCGACATTCACTGCGTGACCAAGTGGTCCAAGCTCGACACCGCCTGGACGGGCGTGTCGGTCGACACGCTGCTGGAGAACGTCGACACCTCGGCCGGATACCTGACCGCGTGGTCGGATGGCGGCTACACCACCAACCTGGCGCTCGCGGACGTGACTGACGGCAAGGCCTGGGTCGCCTACGAATACGGCGGCGAGCCGCTCGAGCCCGAGCATGGCGGCCCGGCGCGGCTGCTGGTCCCGCACCTGTACTTCTGGAAGAGCGCCAAATGGGTGCGCGGGCTGACGCTCACCGCAGACGACGAGCCCGGGTTCTGGGAGAACTACGGCTACCACAATCACGGCGACCCATGGCTC
>DASYFZ010000175.1:0-3040 GCA_036000295.1 Solirubrobacteraceae bacterium | reverse complement strand
ATCAGGGAGAAAAGGACCTCGACCGCGGTCTGCACGCGGTTGGGGCGCGCCTCCATTCGGCGCGCGACGAAGAGCATTGTGAAGATCGTCAGCAGCGCGGCGATGATCAGGTACAGCACCGCGCGATTGATGCTGAAGACGCCGAGGTCGACCCAGTTGACGAGCTTGAACTCATTCTGCGGCAGGAACTCGTGGTTCATGTGGGTGCTGATGCCGAAGATCACGGCGAGCGCGATCAGGCCGAACACGTAGAACGCGGTGATCCCCCACAGCACCTTTGCGCGGTCACTCATCGCGACCTCCCGTGGCTGAAGGCGGACATGGCGAGCTGCACGGTGAATGCGAACACGACCACCGCGAGGGCGGTGATCCCCGCATCGCGGCCGTACGCCTGCCGGGCCACGATCACGGCCAGCGCAAGCAGGAACAGCCGGCCGAGCATGTACGCAAGCCGCAGCCCGATCTGCTGCGAGGCCTCGGGCACGGATACCGCGGCGTGTTCGATGCCGACCCCGATCGCGCGCAGCACGATCCACGCGCCGGCGCCAAGCAGGTAGCCGCCGGCGGGGACGCCGATCAACAGCATGATCGGCGCGGCGATGACCAGCACCGCAACGTCGAAGTAGCGCAGCAGCAGGGCCACCGGGGCCTCAGATGTGGCGGAAGCGGTCAGAGACGACATATATCCCCAGGAAGAAACCCACGAAGAAGCCCAGCAGGAACAGCGGCACCAGGGCCCCGACCAGCGCACCGATGCCCGCGCCGATGCCCGCGCAGACGAGGTTCACCGAGAGCAGCAGCATTCCCGCTCCGGCGACGTCCCTGCCAGTGATCGGGGGACGGCTGTTGGTCATGTCGATGGAAGCTATTCAAGCCCGAAAAAGGGGTCAGACGCGGCGTACCCTAGCGTCGCGAGAGAAAACCGTACTCGCGGACTGTCGCTACCTACACCATGTTGCCGATACCCGAACGGCTCGGCCGTGCGCCCCGCCAAGGGTAGCGCCGAGGCGTCGTCCGTGGCGGCCCGTCGTAGCCGCCGGACCGGCGCGGCCTAAGCGGCCCGATCCGTGAGCTCTCGCCGGGTCGGCAGCGAGGGCTTGGGGAGCTGGCCCTCGGCCCACATCGCGGCGATCCCGGCACGCGGCAATCCGAGCGTTCCCTCGTACACCAGGTAGCGCGGCTCCCAGCGCGGGAAGAACTTCGCGTTGAAGCGATACAGGCTCTCGATCTGGAAGAACGGGTTGCCCAGCGCGACGATCCGGCCGAGCGTCCGCTCGAGCCACCCCGACGGGCTGTGCAGCCACTTGGCGAACGCCGCGAAGTTCAGCGACATCTCGTGGAGGCCACGATCGCGCAGCAGTTCGGCGGCTCTGGCCACGAGGAACTCGGTGAGCCCGTTGGGCGTGTCCGGGTCGCGGCGCATGAACGACAGCGACACCGCGTCCCGGCCGTAGCACGGCACGAAATGCAGCACGCCGCGGATCGCGCCCTGCTCGTCGCGGGCGATGACGACCATCGTGTCCCGGCCGGCCGCGCCACCGATCGAATCCATCGCCATCGAGAAGCCGCGCTCGGGCGCGCCCTGACGGCCGGCGTCGATGACCGTCTCGATCTCGGCGATCGTGTCCCGATCGAGGGTTTCGAGGTCGTGGAGCTCGGCCTCGTAGCCGGCCTTCTGCAGCCGGGTCACCGATTGGCGGACCTTGCGGATCGGGCGGCCCTGCAGAGAGAACTTGGTCAGGTCGACGATCGCCTCGTCGCCCAGATACAGGGTGTGCAGGCCCATCCGCTCATACAGCGGGCAGATCGCTTCGCTGGCGCCGACTGCGCCGAGCTTGAGCCCGCGCCTGGCGCTGAAACCGACGAGTTGCGCGAGCAGCGGCCGGATCGCGTCCTCGGGCCCGACCGGGTCGCCGGACAGCAGCAGCACGCCGTTCTCGATCCGGTAGCCGACGAACGCGCGCTGGTCGTCGGAGAAGAAGTACTGCTTGTCGCCGCGCAGCTTGAAGAACGACAGCGTGTCGGAGCCGTGTTCGCGCACGAGCGACGCGGCCCGCTGGCGCGCAGCGTGGTCAGGCAGCCGCCGAGGCGCGGCTATCGGACGGAAGATCACGTAGGCGACCATCAGCAGTGTCGCGATCTCAACCATGTGCACGCCGAGCGGGATCCAGGCGAACTGATGGTCGAAGGCCCGATGTGACTCAAACGACAGCGGCCCGTGCTGCCAGGCGAGCAGGTCGCCGGTCTCGCGCATGATCGTCGTCAGCGAAGGGTGGCCCGCCGAGACCCACGCGGCGACGGCGGCCAGCGCCAGCACACCGGCGCTCAGCAGCGGCACCCGCCAGACGGCCGATCGCAGCGTGATCGGGTCATGGCGCACCGCGAACGCGCTACGGCCGGCGTAAAGCACCGCCGCGGCGGTCCAGGTGATCACCGTCTCCTCGAAGTCAAGGCCCTTGAGCAGGTCGAACAGTCCCAGCGCGAGCATCAGCGCGATCGCGGCCTGCATCGCGCGCCGGCGTCGCTTGAGCAGGTAGGGCGAGACGAGCAGCAGCGCGGTCCCGAACGGCAGCGCCATCGCGTGGAACAGGCGGATTGTCTCGACCGGCTCGAATGACAGCAGCAGGTGGCCTCGCCACCGAATGTCGGGCGTCAGCGCCGACGCGATGTTGATCAGGCCGACCACAGCACAGCCGACCGCGGCAAGGCGCGGCAGCCAGATCTGTTGGCGTTGCGGGTGTTTGTTCACCTGGATCGAGGAAATCTCAGTCTGTGGACGCTCACGGCCGCTATTGCGGATATCCGTCTCCTGTGAGCTCTAATCGACTGATGCTTCCTCAAATGTACGTCGACGAGCGGCGGCGGTTACGTCGCCGGTGCGCCGCGGGCTCCCGGCCGGTCGCGAATCGCTGGGCGCGCGGGTCGGCAGCGCCAGCGTCAGTCCCAGCGCCAGCAGCGGCAGTACCGCGATCGTCTCGAACACCGCATTGAGGCCGTGGGCGTCGGCGAGCACGCCGAGCAGTGGCGCGCCGACGCCACC